>NZ_JANFYZ010000016.1 GCF_024460775.1 Desulfovibrio desulfuricans
ACCTTGCCTTTTCATTCAACTTTGAGGGTGTTGCACTTGCAAGTTGAATCCGCCAAATTTTGAAGGCGCGTTCAAAATACCGTGGGGTAAGAACCTCATGCATCGAGCCGATGTAGTCGCCGCGCCGTACGTGCACGGCTACCGACATTGGCGCGGCATGTATGGCTTGCAGCATGTCCAGGTTGCTCTCTTCCACCGCTGGCGCAAAGACATAGGCCTCGCGAATTTCTTTTTCCGCGCTGGTTACATACTGTGCATTGACATAATAGCCGCCGAGGTAGGTGGGCTGCTTCAGGGCAAGTATGTCAGGATCAAAATTGCAAATGCTGTCGGGATACCGATTGAGAGCTATATGAAAGAACAGGCGTTCGTTTTCAGAAGGCAAGCGCAGATTGATATTGGTAAAAACGCTGTTTAGGATAAAAAACCTGTTTTCGACCCCGCGTATATCTTTGGCGTAATGGCGAAACCAGGACAAATCATGTTTTACCGTAAAGGAACTGCCTTTCCCCACAGCCAACGAAAGGGCGTATTGCCACATCTGACTGCCCAGGCCACCGTCCACCTTTACAAGTGCCATACGCTGGATAGCGGCTACATCGATCGAAAAAGACATTGCGGCTCCTTTATGCGCAATCACCGTGAGTTGCGGGCATGAGCAAGGATGCGGTCAAAAAAAGAGCTATCAGCCCTGCCATACCGACAGGTCGCCTTTCCCAAACGGTGCCAGCCCAAAAGCAGTTCTGCGCAGGCCTACCGGTTGTCAAACTGATGCCGCTGCACGCATAGAGCCACTTCTGCAAAGGATACTGGCGTCTTGCGCTCCAGAATGACGGCGGTATCGGCCTCTTCAACCACGTCAAAATACTCAAGCAGCACATGGTAATACTCACGGGGCGTAAAATCGTGCACCATGATCAGCGGCGTTTTCTCCCTGGTGCGCAGCAGCAGCTGCAAGGCGCAGGCAACCCGGAACCGTCCGTCCACAAGCACAAAATCCAGCTTTGAGGCGTCAACGGCATCCCATATGGCCTGATGGTAGTTAAGCCACGCCACGACAGGCTCATGCGACAGGGGAAACCCCCATTCGCCCGTTGTCCCTATCTCTACATGAAAGGGACACCAGCGCCGCGCCTTGGCCCATTCCCGCAGGGTGCTGTTGCCCAGCAGCATGCGGTTTATCCACTCCCGGTCAGATTCAACGCTGATCAGCTGCCGTACGCCTTTTTTTGCAAAAAAGGCCGAGCTTCCGCCAGCCCCGAATTCGAGAATGCAGCCATCCGGCGTATATTTGTCCATGAGGGCCACTTCGGCTTCGCTCATCTGGGGCTGCAAGCTTTCCTGGGTAGGAAGAGTGGTATCCATCTAATACCTCACTGCGCACGGTTGCGGCAGGCGCCATGCCCTGTTCTGACCCGTGAGTTCCATCGGTGCAGCCCCCGTCATTGCTAATGATCCCACTTTTGCAGCCGCCACAGGTGGGGCTGCGCCAGATGCGGACTGCGCTGCATGGCGGCCTCAAGCCGACCATACAACAGTGCATTGAACAGATCAGGCGAAAAAAGTTTTCTGGTTGCGTTGGCCATGCGCAGGGTGACAGCCCAATCCACAAGCCCAGACATATCTTCAGCGGTTTCAACGGGGGCGCCGCCATACAGATGGCGGTGATGCCTCATCAGGCGGTTACCAGGCGCAACGCCCAGTGTCTGGAACACCTGCATCTGCGCCCTGAAGGCATACTGCGCCTGCTCTGTGCTGCGCGCCGTGGAAATCTGGGCGTTATGCCTGCGATAAAACCCGAGCACATCATCCACATTGGCAAAAGCCATCTGCGGATGACGCAGAAATATCCTGAGGTAAAGCTCGTAATCCAGAGCGCAGACCATTTTTTCAGAGTACTGTATGCCGAGGCGGGAAAAAAGATCCCCGTCAAAGGTCACAAAAGGATGCGCCATCGGCGCTTTGAAAAGCAAGTTGGCCTTGATGCTTTCTGAATCAAGAGGCAGCCTGATAAGCCCGCCCTCACCGGATGGCAAAAACGCCACAAAATGGCACCCACAGATACCAATATCGGGGTTTGCCTGCATGATCTGAAGCTGCTTTTCCAGGCGCTGTGGAGCGCAGATGTCGTCCGCATCCATATGCGCCCAGTACCGCCCCCGGCACTGGGACATAAGCCGGTTGAGGCTGCGCGCGATGCCCTGCCCCTCCATATTGCGCAAAACCTGCACGCGCGGGTCCTGCACGCCCATCATGACGTCGTAGGTTTTGTCGGTGGAGCCATCATCCAGCATGAGCAATTCAAAATCGTCAACCGTCTGGTCGAGCATGGAGCGCATGGCCTGCTCCACATACTCCTGCACATTGCGGCCTGCAGCAAAAAAAGACACCAGCGGTCTGCTGCTATGGCTCGGGCATGGCGCGCCCGCAACATCCTCGCCCTGTAGATCCGGCATTATCCCCCCCCCTGAAAAGACGCAAGGCCGCAAAGGCACTCTTTTCCACCTTCCCTTGCATGCAATCTCGATACCAGCGCGGATGGGCAAGCTTGCCGTTTCAGAAGAAGCGTCCGCTTCAGGCAACCTGGCTCAGGCGCGCAGCGCATGGGGGCAATGCGGAAGGCCCATCCTGAGGGTAACATACGCCCATTCTGCTGCACGAGGGTACCCGGCAATAAAAAACCGGATACCCTCGCCGCTCAAATCAACCCGGGCACTTGTGGCAAAACTGCCCGTTGCGCGAGGTTTTGACTATAAAACGCCTGTTAGCCCATAGCCCGTTGCAGCCGGGCAAGGGTTTCCTGCTTGCCCAGAAAGGCCATGATTTCATTGAGGTGCGAACCGCCCATAAAGCCCATGAGGGCCGTGCGCAGGGGCGGGGCCACTTCCTTGAACTTCAGCCCGTTGTCGGCCACATAGGCGTTGAGCGCGGCCTCAAGGGCTTCAGCGGTAAAAGGCTCGCAAGCGGCAAAAACAGCCGAGAGGGCCTGCAAATGTGCCTTGCCCGCATCGGTAAAATGCTTGGCCGTATCCTTCTCCACATAGCTGAGTTCTGCGGCAGGCACCACCAGCGGACGGAAGGCCTCGCCCAACGCCTTGAGGTTGTTGGCCCGCTCGCGGAACATGACGCACAGTGGCTCAAGCTTTTCCTGCGGCAATGCGCCAAGCCCGGCCTCTTCCACAAAGGGGGCAACCAGCGCCGCCAGTTCGGGCAGGGGCAGCTCGCGCATAAAATGGGCATTGCACCATTCCAGCTTGGCCGGGTCAAAGGCCGCGGCGGCAGGGTTCAGGTTGGTGCCGTCAAAATATTCGATCAGTTCTTCCTTGGTGAACAGCTCCTGATTGCCGTGCGACCAGCCAAGCCGCACCAGGTAGTTCACCAGAGCCTGCGGCAGCAGGCCGTCCTGCTGATACTCAATGACCGCCCGCGCGCCGTGGCGCTTGGAGAGCTTTTGCCGATCCGGGCCAAGAATCATGGGCACATGCCCAAAACGGGGCACGGGCAGGCCCAGAGCTTCATAAATAAGAATCTGGCGCGGCGTGTTGGAAACGTGGTCGTCGCCGCGAACAACATGGGTGATGCCCATTTCGTAGTCGTCCACCACCACGGCCATATTGTAGGTGGGCATGCCGTCAGCGCGGCGGATAACCATGTCGTCCAGCTCGGTGACATCCACGGCTATCTTGCCCTTCACCAGATCGTCAAAAACCACCTTGCCCGCCACAGGCGCCTTGAGGCGCACGCAATGGCCCTCGCCGGGGCCGAGATTCCGTTCGCGGCAGCGCCCGTTATAGCGCGGCTTGAGGCCGTTCTGGCGGGCTTCTTCGCGCATGGCTTCCACTTCTTCCGGCGTGCAGGAGCACCAGTAGGCGTGGCCTGTTTCCAGCAGCTTGTCCACATAGCGGTTGTACACATCGGCCCGCTGGGTCTGGTAGGTCAGTTCGCCGTCCCAGTCCAGCCCAAGCCAGCGCATGGAGGCCAGGATGGAATCGGTATATTCCTGCTTGGAGCGCAGCAAATCAGTGTCTTCAATGCGCAGGTGAAAACGTCCGCCGGAGTGGCGGGCCAGAAGCCAGCAAAAAATGGCGGTACGTGCGCCGCCTATGTGCAGATGCCCTGTCGGGCTGGGTGCAAATCGGGTTACCACTTGAGTCATGTTGCTTTCCTTGAAACTGGCGTTGGGGGGAAGGTCGCGCATGGGCGGCTGAGTGTCAAGAGCCGCTGCGCAAGTGCAGGAGGCTTTGCCCCTTTCGGCAAGCCAGCTGCCGCCCGCAGAGCATCAGACATTTCTACTCTGCCGGGCCTCGGCTGAACTGTTTGAGTGTGCGCCGCAGATCGGCAAGGTTAACGGGCTTGGTCAGGTGCGCGTCCATGCCTTCCTGCATGCTGCGTTCCGCATCGCCCCGCATGGCATAGGCCGTCATGGCGATAATGGGCACGGTTTTGGCCCCCGGCAGGCTGCTGGCCCTGATGGCGCGCGTGGCGGAATAGCCGTCCATAACCGGCATCTGCACATCCATGAGGACAATATCAATCTCCGCGCTCCGCTGGTTCCAGATTTCCACGGCCTCCTGCCCGTTGACGGCAGAAATGCAGGTTATGCCCATGTCTTCCAGCAGAACTTCCATGATCTCGCGGTTAATATCGCCGTCTTCGGCCAAAAGTATCCGCAGGCCCTGAAGCGATACGGCTTCCTCCCCGCTGCTTTCTTCTGCCTGTTCCTGCGCGCAGTCTTGGCTGCAAATGGCAAAGGGCAGCTCCACACGGAAAACGCTCCCCTGACCCGGCTCGCTCTGCACGGAAATGCTCCCGCCCATGAGGGCTATCAGGCGGCGGCATAAGGAGAGACCAAGCCCAGTGCCGCCAAATCTGCGGGTGATGGACGTATCCGCCTGCGAAAAAGGCGTAAAAGCGCGGGCCAGTTCATCGGACGACATGCCAATGCCTTCATCGCTCACAATAAAGGCCAGCCGCGCCTTGCCGTCACTTTGCTCCAGCAGCTCCACGGCCAGACGCACCGTGCCGCGCTCGGAAAACTTCAGGGCGTTGCCTCCCAGATTCAGGAGAATCTGCCGCAAGCGCAGGGCATCACCGGAAAGCACTTCCGGCACGCGAGGATCCATGCGGCTCTCAAGGTTGAAATCCTTGAGCTTGTGCCCAACCTTGGGCCGCAGCAGAGACATGACCGACTCAAGTTCCTTGCGCGGCTCAAAAGGCAGATTTTCAAGCTCCAGATGGTTGGCCTCAATTTTTGAAAAATCCAGCAGATCGTTGATGATATCCAGCAAGGATTCGCAGGTTGCATGGATTTTTTCCACATAATCCCGCTGCTGGGGATTCAGAGGAGTGTTGAGCACCAGATGCGCCATGCCCATGATGCCGTTCATGGGGGTGCGTATCTCGTGGCTCATGTTGGCCAGAAAAATGCTCTTGGCGGCATTGGCGGCTTCAGCGGCCTCCTTGGCCTCGCGCAGGATGCGTTCGTGCTGGCGCGCCTCCGTCACATCGCTGACATAACCGGCAATGCGCAGCACTCCCGGCCCGCTCACAATCTCATAGGCCAGGGCATACCAGCGCAAGCCCTTGCGCGGGTGGGCAACCCGCAAATCCAGATGCTCCTGCCCGCCAGCCGTCCACCCTGCGGGGTTGCACAGTTTGCGCCACTTGGGCTGATCCTCGCTTACAATGCGCGAACCCATGATCTCAAGTCTGTCCGCCGTGTTCGAGGCCGTATTGATGCCAAACTGCTCATAAAAAACATCGTTGCCAGTAATATCCAGACCGGAATTTTCGAGACGCGCTATCTCAAAAACTCCAAGCCAGCCCAGGCGACAGGCCAGCGAAAGCCGCACAAGCCCCTCGCGCAGGCTCTGATGCGCCTCGTGCAGCTCCGTCATATCCTGATGATAGCCGACAACCCGCACAACATCATCATGATCGGCGCTGATGCGCCGCCCGCCGCAGCGCACAGGCACCAGCCCCCACGTGGGGTGGTTGTACTGGTAGCGCACCTCGTGCATGGCGGTGTCTGCAATAAATTCGTCATGGATGGCCCAAAGATGGGGACGGGAGCGGGCATCAACCCTGTCCACCCAGAAGTTGAAGCATTGGGCGGGGGTCATTTCTTCGCTTGCACCAAGCAGGCGCAGGGTCACCGGATTGGCAAGCATGGATATATGGCCGGTGTTTCTGTCGATATCAATGACCCACAGCCCCACATTGGCCGCAGCCAAGGCTTCGCTGTTCCAGTCCTCGTTTCGGGACGCGTCTTTTGCAGCGTTTTTTGCGGCCATAATTCCCCCGTTTTCCATTGTACCATCCATAGCTGTTTTGCTACTCCAAGACAATGCCGGGGAGGGTTGGCGCTGCCCAGAGGCCAACTAATTTGCGCATGGCACAAATCAAAAATTATTTGCATCGCCACGCACTTGTCACACGCGACTCTTGCAGGGCGGCGCACAGGGTGCTAGTGCTTCCAACTGTAAACCAAGTACGCAATACTGATGAAAGGCCCGCGCCTGCGCCTGTGCGCGAACGAGGCGGAGCAGCCTTTCCGGCCCAGACGGCCAAAGGATCAAACAGATGAAAAACGCTACAGTCGTTATCAAATACGGCGGACACGCCATGGACAAGCCCGAACTCAGTTCGGCCTTTGCCGCAGACCTTGCGCAGCTTACCGAACAGGGCATGGGCCTTGTGGTGGTGCACGGCGGCGGCCCGCAGATTTCTGCCCTGCTCAAGCGCCTGAATATTGAGAGCCACTTTGTGGACGGCCTGCGCGTTACCGATGCCGCCACCATGGAAGCTGTTGAAATGGTGCTCTGCGGGCAGGTGAACAAGGCCGTGGTCAACGAATTTACAAGTCAGGGCGTGCGCGCTGCGGGCATTTCAGGCCGCGACGGCGGGCTGTTGCGCGCAAGGGTGAAGAATCCCGCGCTCGGCCTGGTGGGTACAGTGGAAGCTGTGGATCCAGCCCTGCCCCGCTGCCTGCTGGGAGGAGGTTTTGTGCCCGTGGTGGCCCCTGTGGCCTCCGGCCCGGACGGCGAAGCCCTGAACATCAATGCCGACACCGCCGCAGGCGCGCTGGCAGGGGCCATCGGCGCGGAATATTTTGTGCTGATCTCCGATGTGCCCGGCGTGCTGGATGCTGACGGAAGAATTATTTCCAGCCTGAACCGCAAGGAAATCCAGAAGCTGCGCGAGACCGGAGTCATCACCGGGGGTATGATCCCCAAGGTGGAAGCCTGCCTCAACGCTCTGGATGCGGGCTGCCAGCGCGCTCTCATTCTTGACGGGCGTTCGCCTTCAAGCCTGCGCCGCTACCTGCTTGACGATGCCCCGCTTGGGACGGTGGTCGCCAACTAGGTGATGTAACCGCAGGATGTATTGCGGAGAAAAGGCAGGCCGCCAGTTAAGAGGCCTCCCTGCTCCTCTCCGGCAAAGTATCAAGAAAGGCCCGAGACCGGATAACGCGGCACTGCGCCGCCCGGTTTCGGGCCTTTCATACTCCTGAAAATCAGTTTTTTAGCGACCTCGCCGCACCCACCATTCCCGCTCAACCTGCCCATACCACCAGCGGTTGTGATCCGCACGCAGCACAGCCTCTGCCACCTGCTGCGCCGCAGGGCTGCGCAGACGCTTTACCGCGCTTTCCAGCCACTGGGCGGCAAAGGCATTGCCCTTGTCCAGTTCGGCCTTGAGGTTGCAGATAAGATCAAGCTGGTCGGCATCGTGCGCCAGAATGGCCTCACGGCTGGCTTCTTCCGCCAGCTCGTCCCAGAGGGGCAGCACGTCATCCTCCAGCCCGGTTCCGTCCACGCAGTCTTCCAGCGCCTTGCGGGCCTGGCACTGCGCATAGCGGTGGTTCACGTAGTTCAGATCGCCCGTGCGGGCCTCATGCAAATCATGGAACAGGCAAAGATACGTCACCCGCGCCGGATCCATGTCGCACATGCGGGCCAGCACATAGCCCATGACGCTCACCCGGTAGGAATGCTCGGCCACGTTCTCCTGCCCGGTGCCCAGAAAGGCGTAACCAGTGCGGGGCGTGTGCCGCAGCATGCCGACTTCGTTAAAAAAATCCGCAAGCCGGTCAAGCCGATCCGTGCTCACGTCCATAGCCGGGAAATCACCGTTGTTGCTCTTGGATTCACTCATGCCTGTTCAATACCGATCCCGACGGCCTGTGGCAAGGTTGGCGGCGCAGATGGGGAATAGACGAAAAACGGCTCCGGCGACCCAAGGCCAGCACCCTCAAGACCCCCCTTGCAGCTTGGCGCTGGGGCAAATTTATCAGCATGGAAAGATTGCAAAACTGCCCATTGCGGCTGACCGTGTCAGTTGCTGTAAACGGCCATGCCATCCTTCACTTCAATGGTGACGATTTGCGATGTGGCGGCATTGTTCTGCACATCTGTCATTTCAAACATGAACATAAACTGCCCGTCGCCCATGTCTGTATCTGAAAAAACAACTTTTTTGCCAAGGGTAAAGGTATCCACCTCCACCTCCTGAAACTCTCCGTCTTCGTCATCCATGTGCATGGCGAGAAGGATTGTGGTCACCTTGTCGCCAGCCTTAAGCCTGATAAGCGCCTTGTCGGTCATTTCGCCTTCTTGCACACGACGAGCCCCGAGGATTTTGTATTCCTTTTCCCCAAAATCATAGACGACAATGAGGTTGCAGCGCACTCCGTTCAGTTTGATGGGCACAACATAGTGGTTTACCCCGTCATCCTGATGCGTGATCTCAAGGAACACCAGATGGTCGTCCAGGGCTGCCCACTTTCCCTGAAAATTATCCTTGAACACACCTTCAGCCCAGTCAGCTTCCATATCTGCATCCTTGCCCAGCAGCATGATCAGGTTGTCTTCAATGCTGTAGTAAGCAAGGTAGAACTGTACGCTATCCAGAAATTTGACGCGCTCGGGGCCAAGATTGAGCAGCGCCTCGCCGCCATCGCCGACTGTTACCTCAAAATCCTCAAGCGCGGTGATATCCAGCGGCCCCAGGGGAACCACCGATGCAACAACGGCGCTGGCGGCCTGCCCCAGCAAAGCCGCAACACTGCCTGGGGATTGACCGTCAACACTCTGCCCGCCAAGGATGGCTGACAATCCCGATTGCAAGGGCGCCCACAAGGATTGGGCACTCCCCTGCGCCTGGGGCGCGGGCAAAGGCAATGGTGCGACAGGGGCCGGTGTTCCTTCCGGGATGTTTTCTTCCCGTTCAAGGGCGGCAGAGATATCAGCAGAGATGCGTTCAAGGTGTTTTACGGCGCTGTCCGTATCCAGAAAACCCAGTTGAAGCCCGCTCAGAATCAAAAAAGTGGTGATGTTGCCCGCCCGCATCATGCTGGAAAAACCAGCCTTGCCGCCGTCAAACGGATAGTAGCAGGACAGACCGGAAGGCGACCGGTAGGGGCCGTGAACCGTATAGACCACCGCTTCGCCCAGAGCATCCAGAAAATACGGAGCAAACTCGGGCAAGGCCGTTTTCAGCCGCCGCACAAGGGAACCAAGGTCCACCATATTGGTGTAGCCTTCCGAACGCGAGTTCACATAATTTTCAGAGGCCTTGGCCTGCCTGCCGTAGGCGGCGTAAAAGCTGTCGTCATCCATGGCGAGGGAAACAGCTTCAAGGCCGAGCGCGTTGTAGGCAAGATTAACAAAAGGGATCCTGGCAAGGTCAACAAGCGAAAGAG
Source organism: Desulfovibrio desulfuricans (assembly GCF_024460775.1). Lineage (NCBI taxonomy): Bacteria > Pseudomonadati > Thermodesulfobacteriota > Desulfovibrionia > Desulfovibrionales > Desulfovibrionaceae > Desulfovibrio > Desulfovibrio desulfuricans. The sequence goes on from NZ_JANFYZ010000016.1 coordinate 9,704, forward strand.
TGGCGTTTCCTGCTGTCTCCGCCTCTTTGCAGCCGTCAAGATAGGTATTGCAGATAGCCTTGCCCAACGCTTCCGCGCTTATGGAGGTATTTGCCCCAAGAGCGTTCATCCATTCCGTGTACTGCCAGCCATTGGCTGGCTCCACCTCTTGCGAGGCCACCATGTACCGGGCAAACCCGCTTACAGCGCTGGCTGTGTCCAGCGTAGCCATCAGGCAGGCGTCAAAGCCGATGATTTCAAATGGCGGGCGGGCAACAGAGGCCGTATACACCTGCTTGAAGGAATTATTGATTTCCTTGAGGGACAGGGCGTCAAATGCATAATTCTCGTCATTGGCTACGCCGCCGATGCTGCCGCCGCCGTGATCCCAAAAAATGAAAACCTGATGATCTGCGCTGTAATTTTCTTTGCAAAAGGCAAGAAAGGAGGTCAGCGTTTTTTCATCCCCCATGCTTGCCTGCGGCAGCTTTGCCACCGGCTCAAGTTTTCCTTTATGGTAAAGGTAGCGGCCGATATTTTTGGGGCTGATGCCCGGCCTGTGCCATTTGCTGGCTCCCCCGGTCTGAATGACCACCTTTACATTATCCGGCAGGCGAGCCTTGAGCAGCTCTGCCAGATCGGCAGAGGCCGCGCCGTCTTCTGACTCAAGATTGCTGCCGCAGAGATACCAGTACACAGCCCACGTTTCTTCAGCACGGGCTCCATAGGGGCAGGCAAAGAGCAGCAACATTGGCAAAACGCAGACTGCGCATTGGAAGTAGCGGATACTGTTTTTCGGCATAAGGATCGTGCTGAAAACAAAGTTACAGGGTCACACTGCCAGAAAACAAAGGCTTTCGAAGCAGTCAAAAGGCATCAAGACGGGCCTGCGCGTCAGCATCGCCCTGCCGGGCGGCCTTACCGTACCAGTAAAGGGCTTTTTCCCTGTCATTGTCCAGGCCGTCCCCTGTCTCATAGCTGCGCGCAAGGTTATACTGGGCGGTTGCATAGCCCTGTACCGCCGCCCGCAGAAACCAGTTGGCGGCGGCATGCGCATCGCGCGGCATGCCTATGCCCTTGCTGCAAAGAATGCCGAGCATGTTTTGCGCCTGGGGGTAACCAAGTGCGGCAGACATACTGTACCAATACACGGCTGCGGCCTTGTCTGCGTTTACCCCCAAGCCATCCTCAAGACAGCCTGCAAGCCTGTATTGGGCTTCGGCATGCCCCTGTTGCGCGGCCTTGTGCAACAGCAACACCGCCTGTTCAAGATTCTGCGCTACGCCAAGGCCAAAAAAGCAGCGCATCCCCAAGGCAAACTGGGCTTCTGCCCGGCCTGCTTCTGCCGCTTTTTTAAACCAGATCACAGCCAGAGGGTCATCCTTGCACAGGCCGCGCGAACCTCTTTCATACTGCCGGGCAAGCCAGAGCTGGGACTCGGCATCGCCGTGCTGCGCCTGCTCATAAATCTGCTCCATGCTGTTGCACGATTTGGCGGAGCATACTGGAGAGTTGGCGGCCTGCCCCGCTCCCCAGCCAGGGGCATTCCGCATTGGATCCATGGATGCGAACGATACGCTATCCCTGGCAGGCACCGAGGCCGCGCACAAACAGGCCGAGGGGCCAGCCGTCCCCAGAAAACCAGAAATAACAGCAAGGCAAACCACAGTGCCGCGCATAAGTGTCACCGCTTACAAAAGCACCAGCGGAATGCCCACCTGAATCAGCACGGCCAACAACAGCGCCGCCCAGTGCAAAGGGCCAAGCGCGGCAGGCGCTGTCCCCTTCCATATGGACAAAAACCCCTGCAGCGTGCGCTTGAGAGTCCAGACAAGGTACAGGAGTGTGGAGCCGCACATAAAGGCAACCAGAGCCTTGCTGCCCGGAATCGCCCAGAACTGACGCAGCATTTCCAAAGGGGGCTGATCCCCGGTGGATAGTTCATCAAGCTTTGCCATTACTACGGGATCATTGCCCATCCATCCAGCCACCCCGACGATGCCGCCAATCCCCACAAGAGCAAGCACCAAGGCAAGCCACACGGTATTCACCTGCCACCGGGCATGAGCGCATTCTGCCTGCATGGCTCCCTTGCGGGCCTGTCGGCGCTGGTAATAGCCAAGGGCCAAAGCGCCAAGGCCAGCCCACAACAACAGACTCCAATAAAGTGAAAAAGAAAAAATAAGCAGCAGAACATAGCCCGCCCAGATCATGCCACTGACGTGAGTGCTGGAATCTTTCATCGACTGTTCTCCATAACTAGATTTTCAATGCGTGCGGCATTGACGCAGAATTCCAGCAGCTTTTTCCTCCAATTGGTCGCAAAACGGTATCACCCGAAGAGACCTTTGTGCAAAAAAATTTGTCACCCATGTGGGTGATGTGTCCGTTCAGCCATCACGGCAGTCGAATGCGCTGCCCGGAAAAAGCTCTGCCGGGCAGGCGCTCGAGCGCAAAGCAGAGGATTATCGCAGCATCCACGCTGCGGCTGTGAATCGTTAACTCTCTTAAATATAATTAATTTTTTTATGCACCACGCCATTATTCACCCCCAGGGGTGAACAGCAATCGGCAAAATCGAACATTAAGGTGATGTGCAGAGCTCTGCCCAAAGTGTAGGCCTGATCGGGTTGTTGAGGCCATCAGGGGTTCGCTGCGCCCTGCACTGGAATAGGCTTTGCGTCCAGGCGCTGACATTCCCCAGCACCGCACGAATATCTTCGGATAATTGGGGTCATGGTTAAATATCAATCGAAGACGGAGGAAGTAATGAAAAAGTATATGTTGGCTGCACTGACTGTTTTTATGTTGGGCACTGCTCCCTTTGCGGCACATGCAGCAGAACAGGATGTGGCAAAAATCACCTGCAAGGACTTTCTGGCTGACAAGCAGAACATAAGCATGATGGTGATGTGGATTGACGGTTACATGAGCGGCAAAAGCGGCAATACCTCCATCAGTGATCAGTGGATGGAAAAGCTGGGCACCCACCTGGGCACCTACTGCGCAAAAAACCCTGCCAAAACCATTATGGACGCCATCGAAGCCGTACCCGAATAACCACTGCCGACTTCAGCACACGGCACGCCACCACACCATGGACCACATGGAGATAATTATATGAAACGCTTCATCCTTTCTTTTGCCGCAGCGCTGATGCTCTTTGGTTTCAGCGCTGGAGCAGCCCTTGCACAGGAAATCGTTGTCGCCAATGGCACAGGATTTACCATCCAGCGTCTTGGCCTTGTTGACTCCAATGCAGGCGGCAACGCTCAGGATCTTTTGGGCAATGACACGCTTGCCAATGGCGAAGGCCTGAAGATCAACATCAGCGGCAGCCCCAAGGGGTGGGAACTGATCGCCGTGGACAGCGACGGAGGTCAGGTGAACTGGCAAAACCTCGACCTGAGCGGCGTTAAGAAAATTACCCTGCGCGGCGATGGATCTGCGGAACTTGAATAAATGTGATGTCGCTTACGTGCCAGCATTCCAGCAATTTTTGCAGGACTAGCTGATCCCGAGGCATGCACAGCCGGTGACAAAAGCCCCTGTCAGCTTGAGCGGGCCACAGATGTCGCATGGCTTGAAGAGGAAGGTACCCGAACGCTTGTTCGGGTACCTTCCTTTGCTCTGTTTTCCTGTCAATCCATATAGTTCTGTTGCAGCACTTCGCCGAAGTTTACTGCGGCCTCACGCTGAAAAAAGCTTTCGGGCAACTTTCCGCGAGGGCCAGATGGAATGATGCAATCAATATCGAATAACACGTATACGAATTTGCTATTGACCCATAATAAATGTGGTGTTCTTTTAGGGGGTAGTGCAATTGCAACTGACTATCTGATGACAAGCCACGCTGACATTTCGGAGAACCAATGGAATCAGGCAAAAAGGGATTGCCAGTCATTTCCGGCATAGGCATTGCCAGCCTGCTGGCAGCCCAGTTTGTAATTTTTCTGGAAGGCCGGGGACTTGGCATTGTATCTTTTTCCCTGCAAAACGCGGTTGCCGGATTTTGCGGCGGCATAATTCTGGGTGGGCTGCTGTTTTCCACATGGCTCCCCAAACGCTTTGGCGCCCCGTGCGCTGTGGCCTTGACCATGATGGGCGCACTGCTGTGGGCGGGCAGCATATTCCAGAACAATGCCATTTACTCTTACGGAGCCTGTTTCTGGGGCGGGGCGGTTCTGCCCCCGTTGCTCAAAAATTTCTTTGCGCGCAGTTCATCACCCGGTTTTCATCTGGGCGTTGCCTTTGCTGTTGGGGATTTTTTCTGGCTGTTTTTATACATCTTTCCCCTTTCAGATGAATCGCTGCAATGGCTTATGCTGTGCCTTCAGTTCGTGAGCGGCGGCATGGCGGCCACTTGCCTGTTTAAAGAGCAACCGCCAGCAGAAGGCTTGGAAGTTGTGCGCAAGTCAGACAAACTGACAGTAATTTCACTCAGATACCTGACTGCCATCGCCTTTATATTTTTTCTGCTAAACGCCTTTATTGACATCACATTTTACAGAGTTCACAGCCAGGCCTTTCCCATCCCCGCCCAGGTGCACCTGTATACGTGGCTGGCCTATCCCATTGTTGGCGTGCTGATTGACAAGTACGGCACGGACATGCGCCTGTTACTCTTCTGCATTGGCGGGGTAATTTTATCCCCGACCCTTGTGATCATCACAGAGGGAACAGTCATCTACTGGATCATTTATGTGATTGATCTTGCGTGCCGTGGCATTGCGCAATTGTACTTTCTGCTGGTTTTCGCTCAGATCGGCAGGCACTCTCCCCGGCGCGGCCTGATTTCTGCCATTCCTTACCTTGCAATGCTTATGGCTTTTTTGTGCGTATACCGCTTTGTGGAGCACTTTCCCGGTACAGTGCCGGTTGCATTCTGGTGCCTTTTTCTCACTACGGCCTTCAGCTATGTCAGCTCCCGCATCCAGTACGCCCTGACGCTTTCCGGGGTATCAAAAACGCCCACAGCGGACGGCGAAGACAAAACAGAACACAAAGCCTTCACCCCGCAGGAATCACACAAAAGCGAACGCTGCCGGGCAGACAGCATCGCTGATTTTGCCCTGACATACGGTATTTCTTTGCGCGAACGGGATGTTTTGTGTCTGATTCTGGAGGGGTGCGATACGTCTGCCATTTGCGGTCGGCTGCATATTTCTGAAAACACGCTCAAAACCCACATCCGGCAAATATTGCGCAAGACGGAAACGCGAAACAGGAACGCTCTGCTGGTACTCTTTTTCAATGAAGAAAATATGGAAAAAGAAGCAGAGGCGCGGCTTGAGAGTTTTTAGCCTTCAGGTTCTCAGGCAGTCAGGGCAGCGGGCCTTATTTCTGTAGCGTGCTGTCGCGACGACAGGCGGGCTTGTCCTTACTGGCCCGACTGACCTTCTTTCTGCAAAAATGAAAAATGCAACTGCCCCGCTGCATAACGGACATTGTTGATGTCTGGGCGCAACCGCCTGAACAGCTTGTATGCCTGAAGCGCCCTGTAGCCATACTGACAGTGCAACAGCACAGCAGAATCCTGCGGAATATTTTTTACCAAATGCTGAAAAGCATATAGTGGCATGTTAACGGCGTTTGGAAGATGCCCATCTGCAAATTCTTTTTGACTGCGCACGTCGATAATAATCAATTTTTCCGTCTTTAAAACATATTCACGAGCCGCTTCTGGCGACAAGGCCATTGACTCACCCGCGCTGTTGCTCGTTGGCGCTGAAAATTTCCAATAAATACATGTTTCCGCACATGCAATAACAAGCAGAGCTGCAATAATTTTCAGTAGCCGCCTTGTTCCATCAGCACCATGATACAAGGCAATGCCGTCTCCTGCTGTTCTCATTGAAAACCTCTCTCCAACGCCTTACCGCGCGGCATTCATCAGTGCAACTCGCCATGTCCATTGATTTTTCAGGCCAATCACCCAAAAACGACCTCAGAGGGGCACGCCGTCAGGGTGCAAAGCCCGCCCGCCATCCGCAACTGATGCTCGGAGGGGTGTTATACACTTCTTCCTTGCCCACGCGCAAAAGAATTCAGAACCCACATTCGTCTAGTGATCGGAGGAATTTTGTGCGCTGACAAGGCCCGCAGGGGAAACAGAGGGAGTGGACGTTCGGTCATGACCCATGTCGCCTCCGCAGCGGAACGCCGTCAGCGCGCAAAAGACCCCGATCACTCAAGGCCGTACTTACGGAGCTTGTTATGCAGGGTAGCCCTCGTAATTCCCAACTGCCGGGCCGCCTCGCTCTTGTTGTCGCCTGTCTGGCGCAGGGTTTCCTCAATGGCGCGGCGTTCCACGGCATCAAGGGGCAGACCTGCCAGGGAGGCGTCCACCTCGGGCTGGCGTTCGTCGGGCAGGGCGGGGCCAGTGACCACAGAGGGCAATTCGCGCTCGGTGATGAGGTCGCCGTTGCAGAGAATCACGGCGCGTTCCACGGCGTTTTCCAGTTCGCGCACATTGCCGGGCCAGTTGTAGCGCAGCATGCAGGCCAGCGCCTGCGGCGAAAATCCGCGCACGCTTTTGCGGTTGCGGCTGGCAAAGCGCTCCAGAAAATGCGCGGCGAGCACGGGAATATCCTCGGCGCGGTCACGCAGGGGCGGCACTTCAATACAGATGACGTTGAGGCGGAAATACAGATCCTCGCGAAAACGCTTTTGGGCCACTTCTTCGCGCAGGTCGCGGTTGGTGGCCGCCAGTATGCGCACATCCACGGTTATGGCGGCATCGGCCCCCACGCGTTGCACCTCGCCCTGCTGCAAGGCGCGCAACAGCTTTGACTGAAGGGTAAGGGGCATCTCGCCGATTTCGTCCAGAAAAAGCGTGCCGCCGTTGGCCTGGGCAAAGCGCCCCTCGCGGCGGCGATCCGCGCCGGTGAACGAGCCCTTTTCGTGCCCGAACAGCTCAGATTCCAGCAGGTTTTCGGCCAGTGCCGCGCAGTTCACCGTTACCAGCGGTTTATCGGCTCTTGCACTGGCGCAGTGCAGGGCGCGGGCCACCAGTTCCTTGCCAGTGCCGGATTCGCCGGAAATGAGCACAGTGGCCTCGGTAGGGGCAACAGTGGCGATAATTTCCTGCATGGCGCGGATGGAGGCGCTACGGCCAAGGATGCCGGGGCGCGCGGCGGCATCGCTGAGCTGACGGCGCAGCTCGCGGTTTTCCACACTGAGACGCGAATGCTCAATGGCTTTTTCAAGCGTATGCCTGAGAGCTTCAAAATCCAGCGGCTTGACCAGATAGTCGTATGCGCCGAGGCGCAGGGCCTCCACGGCAGTTTCCACTGATGAATAGGCCGTCATGAGCACCACGGGCAGTGCTGGGTTATATTCAAGAATGTTTTTGAGCGCGTGGATGCCGTCCATGCGCGCCATGCGCACGTCAGTCAACACGGCGTCAAAGGATTTTTCGCGAACCAGAGGAACGGCCTCGTCGCCGTCCGTGGCTTCTTCCACAGCATATCCCCAGGAGCGCAGCATGGTGCGCAGCATGCCGCGGTGGGCTTCGTCATCGTCTACAACCAGTATGCAGTTGCTCACCGTATCCTCTCTTTATGCTTGGCAAAAACCTGAAATCCCGGGCCGCGCCGCAGCCGCGCAGGTTATTTTTTACGATTGTCCTGCGCCACCGCGCCTTCCGCCGCGCGGGGCAGCCAGATGCGGAACGTGGTTTCCCCGCGGCGCGCAGTTTGCGCTGGGCGCGAGGTAACGCTGATTTCGCCGTCGTGGGCTTCCACAATCTTGTGCACCATGGCAAGCCCCAGCCCCGTGCCTTGCCCCTTGGTGGTATAGTAGGGGTCAAAAATATGCGGCAACTGGCTGGCCTCAATACCTGTGCCGTTATCGCGCACCATAAGGCACACGCGCCCTTTGCGCTCCACAATGGCAAGCGTGAGCTGCCCGCCCTCGGGCATGGCGTCCAGAGCGTTGAGGCAGAGGTTCAACAGGGCCTGCCCCATGCGTTCGGGGTCGGCCAGGGCCAGCGGCACCCGCCGGGGCGAACGGCAGACAATCTTGACATCGCGTTTGTCCGCATCCTGATGGATAAGGCGCGTCACGTGATCCACCACAAGCTTGAGATCAGTCGGGTGCGGGCTCACATCGCTGGGACGTGAAAGTCCTATAAGATCCATAATTACGCGATTGAGCCGGTCAACCTCGTGCACCATCACATTGGCGGCCTCGCGGTCTTCGCTTCCTTCGGGAAAGCGCTGGCCGAAGTAGGTGGCGTAGCCCTTGATGGAGCTGAGAGGATTGCGGATCTCGTGCGCAACCCCTGCGGCCAGATTGCCCACAGCGGCCAGCTTTTCCTTGCGGCGCACTTCTTCTTCAAGCCTGCGCACCTTGCCCTCGGCCATGCGCTGCCGCTGGCGCGACTCCCGCGCCCGCTCGGCATAGTACAGGGCAACCAGACAGGCCAGGCCCACCAGCAGGGTCACTGCGGCCAGCATGGCAACGTAGTCCCGGTTCTGGCTGCGCGTTATTTCAAAGGGCGAAAGATCAAGGCCGAGAAAAATCACCGGCAGCGGAAAGCCCCTTGGCAGATCGCGTATACCCGGCGAAAATTGCCTGTACACGGCAAACACGCGCCGCCCCTCCATGCGCATGATGCCCCAGTGGGGCAACATGTCGGGGGCAAGGTCGCGCATGGTGGCCTCATCGGCTTCGTGCGAACCCACCTGCAAAATTTCACCAAGCCGGGCAGGGTTGCTGTGCGCCACAATGGTGCCGTCAGGCATGGTCACGGCCACAAAAACAATGCCGGGGCTTTCGCCCATTTCTTCCAGCAGCACCTGAAGGCGGACGCCAGCCTCGCTGCGCATGCCCGAACGCAGGATGCTCTCAAAGGCGATGATCAGCGATGAACCCTTTTCCGCCAGCAGGCGGGCCATAGCGGCCTCGCTGCGGTCAATGGAAATAAGGGTCAACAGCGTTACCATGAGGGCCAGCACAACGGCGGCCCCGCCCAGCAGCAGGCCGAGCGGCGTATGCGCGCCAACAGCGGCGGCCTGCGCTGTCCGCGACTTATCTGTGGAACTTACGGGACTTGTGGGGTTTGCTGCGGCTGCGCCCTGTTGCGCAGCTTCCTGCCCGTTTTTTTCAGCCGTGCTGTTTTCCATATTCATACGGCACACTCTGTATTGCGCGCGGCACCGCCAGAGGCGCACCACGAGTAAAAAAATTTGCACGCTTTTTGCAATAAATTATTCATTCCTCGTGCCCACAAAGCCGGGAATCTTGCCACCCCGCTCAGTGATTGGTATGAGAGCGGGACGAGTTTATTCTTCAGAAGGTCTTTTATGATGAAACCCCTTCTTTCCCTTTGTGTTCTGGCCAGTCTGTGCCTCCCCCAGCCAACGGCGGCGGATCAGACCGACTATGCGGAATATACACCTTCGCCGGGAAGCCCCGCAGCCAACCACGCCGCAGATATGCGGACATGGCTGCAACAGCTTTCGCCCGCGCAGCGGGCCAAAGCCCAGGCCGTCATTGACGAATACTCCCCCAAGGTGAACGAACTGCGCAAAAGCATCATGCTGAAAAAAAACGAGCTTGCCCACCTGAGCTACAACCAGACCACCTCGCCGGAAACGCTGCCCCGTCTGGGGCATGAATTACAGCAATTGCGAGATGAACTGCGCGCCCTTCTGCAACGAGCAGACCAGCGAATGGGTACTGAGGTAGGCGTTCCGCTTGGCAGCCCGCAAACGCGCGGGTGCAGCATGGAATATCCCGGTCTGTCCACTTCCGCCAGCAAATAACCGCGACAATCTGCTCGCAGCAACACGCGTCCGCCCTCAAGGCGGGCGCGTTTTTTATTCAACTTTGCCCGACAGCCCCTGTAAGAAAATTATGCAGATGTACAAATTTTATACAGAGACAATGCCCGAATGTATAAAAAACATACGCTTCTCTGCCCGCAGGCGCAACGGCCGCGGGAGATAACACATTAACATTCTAGTTTTATTAAATAAAATATAGTTGGCACACGCATTGCTATATAGCAATCAAACGTTGCAGGAACAACGAAACCATATACGAGAAAAAAGACTACGAGGTAGCCTTCCATGAAATCCAAAAACATCGCCATCGCAGCCATACTTGCAGCAACCCTGATGGGTGGCGCCATAACCGCCTACAGCCAACCTGGCCCCGCAGGCGATATGCCAGAAGGCATGCGGGAAATGGGCGGCTGCATGGGTGAAATGCCCTGCCCCGGAATGCAAGGACACGGCATGATGGGACGTGGGGCGTATACCCCCGAACAACAGCAGAAGTATGATGCCATTGTGGCCGAGTTCGTCAAACAGATGGAACCCGTAAAGGACCAGATGTTCATCAAGCGACAGGAGCTGCGCGCCCTGCAAAATGCCTCCAACCCCGATATTGCGGCTGTGCGCGCCACTGCCACCGAATTGCTGCAACTCAGAAAGCAGCTCGGCCAGATGCACGAAACCATGACTCAGCGTCTTGAAAAGGAAGTGGGCAAGCCTGCCGTTGCCCCCATGCCCAAAAAGGACGCCCCCGCTGCGGCGAAACATCAGCACGGCGCGGCCCAGTAACCACTAATCAACCGAAATTGCCGCTCCCAACTCGTCCGCCCAAGGCGGTTGACATATACAGGATCACTGAGAACAAATTTTCGTCCTGTCCCCTACCCCCAAGGGGGGCATCACGGAGCCTCCAAGAACCTCCTCCTTTGAACAGAACCTTATAACCATCAACACCCTCCCTCCCTTCTCGGCCGCCGGTTCCCCCCCGGCGGCCGCCTCCTTTTCCAGAGCTGACAACAAACGCACAGAACCCGCCGCAAAGCGGGTTCTGTGCGTTTTGCCCTGCGCGACGTCACTCTGGCCGCGCTTGAATTTTAGTAACTGAGCGTGGGGAAAAACCTTTTTACAAAAGGCGTCTCCCTGCAAAACATTTCGCTTCCAACCAGACCTAGATAAAAACAAGCTGCGGCGAGGTGTTATCGTCAAAAGATACCGTGCGCAGCCCCAGCGCCGCCCATCTGGCGCGCAGTTCTCCCTTTGCGCCCCAAAAGAAACCCTGGGCTGACCGGGGCAGCTGCAAATCAAACTGCGCGGCTGGTGTTGCCGCATTCTCGCCAAGCAGTTCCCTTACCGCCAGCAGCAAGGCACGCCCCTTGACCCTGCCGCCAAGTTCCCTGTCCACCGGCCCGGCAAGCACGGCACTCTCCAGCCCCGGCTCCGGGGCAAGGCCCATACGGATCACGGGCACGTTGGCCCGTGCTGCCACGAGCCATCCGTGGGCAAGGCTTTCAAGTGTATCCTCCAGCGGCCAGGGTTTGTAGCTCCCATCGCGCCACATGGCGGCAAGGCCCGTTCCTTCAAGCACAAGGCAGGGATAAAACCGCAGCATCTGCGCGCCCACAGCCAGGGCCGCTGGCACATCGTCCATAAAAAACTGCGGGCTATGCCCCGGCATGCCGGGCAGGAGCTGCACCACCAGCTTGAGGCCAGCAGCCCGCACAAGAACGCAGGCCGCCTGGGCAGTGCCGCCGGTATAGCCCCGGCGGGAGGCGGCAAGCGCACTATCGGCAAAGCTCTGCACGCCCAGTTCCACCACACCGCAGCCTGCGGCGCGCAACCGCTCCAGTATTGGGGCATCCACCCTGTCCGGGCGGGTTGAACAGCGGAAGGAACGTATCCAGCCTTTTTCCTGCGCTTCGCAGGCCAGATTGAGGCAGGCGGCCATATCCTCCTCCGGCAATGCGGTGAAAGTGCCGCCGTAAAATGCCAGCTCCGCCGCAGGCTGCCCGCTTTCATGGCGCAGGCGCAAACTCTCCCGTGCGGCGAGCAGCAGACCCTCCACACTTGCGGCGCGCGAGCCTTCCGCACAATCCGGATTTTGGCAGTCGCCAACGCCAGTCTGCACGTCCTGCGCGCAAAAAACACAGCGCACAGGGCAGCCCCTGAATGGTAAAAAAACCGGCACAACGGCCTGCCGAGGTTCCGCACCGCGCTGCAGCCATGCAAAATTCAGCGGCACCGGGCGCTCTTTGCCTCCAGTCTGCGATGAGGTCTGCGCAATATTCTGAGCCATATTCATATTAGCTCCCTGGTCATGCAGTGCGGCGGGCACAGATTCACAGCAGGCATCCACGGAATGAGCTTGTCTATAAAAGGGCGAAGGAATGTCCATAAGGGTCATGGACAAAAACTTTTTTTTGGGGGGCATAGGGGGCTCGCTGACTGTGAAACGGTATGTAGAGCGCATTGGACGGAAAATGACATGCAGGCGATTTTTTTAAAAAAACCTTGCTCTGTCTGTAACTTGCGTGTATTTTACACAAAAGTTCCGTTTGTGTGAAGCTGACAAACATTGCTGCGGGGCATTAGGAACACTGGGTTCCACTCAGCCATACCAGCGCACTGCGCCGGAGAGCACTATGAAAAAAACACTGACCAAAGCGGACATCGTGGAGGCCATCTACGAAGAAACGGACAAAAACCGCGTAGATGTCAAGAACGTGGTAGAAAAACTGCTGGAGATCATGAAGGTCGCCATCAAAAAAGACCGGGCCCTGCTTATCAGCGGCTTCGGCAAGTTTGAGTGTTATGACAAGGCCTCCCGCAAGGGCCGCAACCCCAAGACAGATGAAACCATCACCCTGCCGCCGCGCAAGGTTATGGTGTTCCGCCTCTCGCGCAAGCTTCGCGCAGAGCTGAACCCCTAGGCAAGCTCGGAGCCTCGGCAGCCTTGGCATGCCGGTGGGGGCGCGTGTGACGCGTTTCTTGTCGTGCGCGCTTTTTCTTTGCCATTTGGCCTACAATAAATGCACAGCCCGGCACGGCAGACATGCATGCCGGGCTTGAGCAACCGCCTTGCCCTGCTGTGCGGAACGCAAGGCAGCACTGGGGATCAAAGCAGGATGCCCGTATTTCAGCGGCTCAGTCGCAGAGTACGAAGCATCCCACACCGCAAACTCGGAAGAATTCAGGCTGACGCCAGCGCGGCGGGCATGTCCACGCCGTCCAACGGGAGTCGCACATGCTTTTCAACTCGTACACATTCCTTTTCGCCTTTCTACCCCTGCTGCTGGTGTGCTGGCGGCTGACCCAGGGCTACGGCCCCACGGGTCTTGCTCTGGTGCTGCTGGCTTTTTCCGTAGTATTTTACGGTTTGTGGGGTTTGCCCTTCCTGATTCTGCTGGCTGTGATTCTGGGCATGAACTATGCCTTTGCCCTTGCCCTGGCAGCGCCGGAGCCAGAGCAGAAACAGGATGCCGCCCCCGCTGAAAACGCGGAAGGCGATGACGAAAAGGCCTGCCTGTGCGGTTCGCGCAAACAGGCTGGCTGCCGGTTCCACCTGAGCCGCAAGGGCCTGCTGGTTCTTGCCCTGGTGCTCAACCTGCTGCCCCTGCTGTGGTTCAAGTACTCCGCCTTTCTGGCCCAAAATCTTGGGGCGCTGCTGCATGCGCAGTGGCATTTCACCCCGCCCGGGCTGCCCCTGGGTATTTCTTTTTATACCTTCATCCAGATCGCCTGGCTTGTCAGCGTATACCGCGGGCAGGTCACGCCGCAGGGCTTTACGCGGCATGCGTTGTTCTCCGCCTGCTTTCCCTATGTTATTTCCGGGCCAATCGTGCGCTATGAGCAGATAGGCCCGCAGTTTGACACCCTTGCGCCAGCCACTGCGGAGAATCTGGCTCAGGGTTTCACGCTTTTCACCATCGGCATGGTCAAAAAAGTTCTGCTGGCCGACAGCATTGCCCTGTACGCCGACTCTGTATTCAATGCGGCGGAAAAGGCCTTTCCGCTCAGCGGGGCCGAGGCGTGGCTGGGTTCTCTGTGCTATACCTTCCAGCTGTATTTCGACTTTTCGGGCTACACGGACATGGCCATTGGCCTTGCCCTCATGCTGGGCCTCAGGCTGCCTGAAAACTTTGACTCGCCCTACAAATCCACAGGCATTGTGGACTTCTGGCGGCGCTGGCACATCACGCTCAGTTCGTGGCTGCGCGATTTTCTGTACATCCCCCTTGGCGGCAACCGCAAAGGGCGGCTCATGCAGTACCGCAACCTGTTTCTGACCATGCTGATCGGCGGCGCGTGGCACGGCGCTGGCTGGACCTTTATTGTCTGGGGCGCGCTGCACGGTTCCATGCTGGGCATCAACCACTTTTTCCGCGCCTGCATCAAGGGCAAGACGCTGGAGCGCGTGCTGGCCCTTGCGCCTCTGCGCATCTGCTCCATCCTGTTTACATTTTTCTGCATCAACCTGTGCTGGGTTGTGTTCCGCGCGCTGACAATTGAAGGCGCAGGCCGCATGTTCAAAGCCATGTTCACAGGGCCGTTTACGCGTGAAGCGGCGGGCCTGAGCGCAACAACCGACGGGCTTACGGGCTTTGCCGCCCTGGTGGCCCGCTGGCTGCCCAACAACTACATTCAGGGATGGGTTCCCTTTGCCCTGCTGCTGGTGAGTTTTCTGGTGGTCTGGGCGCTGCCCAACAGCCACGAGATTCTGCACGGCAGACGCGATGGCAGCCGCCCGCGCCTGAGCTGGCGGCCCACAGCCGCCTGGGCTACGGGGCTGGCCGTCATGGCCTTCCTCACCCTGATTCTGGTTTCGCGCAAGGCGACCTTCCTGTACTTCCAATTTTAACCACGCGTGAACGCCATGAACAACACAGATACCGCCTTTTTGAAGCGTTATTTTCTCGTGCTGCTGGGCCTTGTCCTGGCGGGATGCCTGCTGGCCGTTCCCTATACCGCGTGGTGGCTGCACAGCAGCGGCGACGTGGCCGTGGAACGGGCCGTCGCAGAACAGTCCAAGGGGAATTTTGCCGTGTTTGGTTCCGGCGTTTCCCAGGATTTTGTGGACTACAAACTGCAACTCTATGCCAAGGTGAAGCCCGAAATCGCCGCCGTGGGTTCCTCGCGCGTCATGCAGTTCCGCGGCGCATACTTCCGCAAGCCCTTCCTCAATGTGGGCGGCACGGCGGGCAATCTGCCCGTGCTGCGCTCCACCATCGACGCCATGCTGCGCATTCACAAGCCGGATGCCATCATCATCGGGCTGGACTTCTGGTGGTTCATGCCGCAGTGGAATGCCGACCCATTCAAGGAAGAACCGCCCACCAGCGGGTCGTACAACTACGGATTCGACAGCCTCAAGAAACCCTGGACATGGCTGCTTGAAGGCAAGATTTCGTTCAGGGACTTTATCGCCCCCATGTTGCCGCAGTCCATGGGCGGATTCCGCAACGCCCGTTACGGCATTATGGCCCAGCAGTACAACGACGGCTTTGGCTCTGACGGCTCCTGGTATTATACAGGTGAAAGCACCGGGCAAAAGCGGCCCTTTGACTACCAGTTCGAGGACACCCTCAAGCAGGTACGCTACGGCACCAAGGCCTTTTTCCACGCCAAGCCGCTGGCTGACAGCCGCGACCCCGGCGGCATCAGCAGCGCCCATCTGGACGCCTTTGCAGAAATTTACTGCCGGCTCAAGGCCAGAGGCATTGCCACCTTTGTTTTCATTTCGCCCCTTTCTGTCCGTGTGCTTGACGCCATGCGCGAACGGGAGGCCGATTATCCGCACCTCTTCAAACTGCGCGACGCCCTGCTTGCCCGTGGCATTGACGTTATGGAATTTACCGACCCGCGCACCTTTGCTTCCGGCGACTGCGAGTTTTTTGACGGCTTTCACGGCGGGGAAGTCACCTATGCGCGCATGCTGCGCGATATGGCCGACCGCTGGCCCGCCTTGCTGGCTTACGTGAATATGGATAGAATCAATGCCACCTTGCGCGACTGGCGCGGCTATGCCCTGGTGCCCGATGAGCGCCTGACGAGCCGCCCGGAAGTGGACTTTATGAATTTTAACTGCCCCAAACGTAAACCGTAAGGAACACCAGCATGTTTCTTCGATGGGGCGCGGTTTACAGCCGCGCCCATCTTATTTCAGCCATCCGGGCCGTATTCGTGTACAGCCTGTGCGTGTCCCTGGCGCTGCCGGGCGGCGCGGCTTTTGCCGCGTCAGACTCCGTTTTTGTTCAGGGTACTGGCGCGCCCAACGCTCCAATTGGTGGGAGCAATGCGCCCAGCCCCAACGGCATGGGTGGGCAACCCTTCGGGGGCGGAACTTCGCCCACGCTTTCGCAGCCAATGCCAGCAGCGCCAGTACAGACGCCTACTGTTCAGGTGCCTACCGTGCAAACACCCACGGTGCAGACCCCAAACGTCGCAGCGCCATCCGTGCCCACGCCGCAGCAGGTCAACCCCCTGAACGCACCGGGAGCGCCCGCCCCTGCTCAGGCCCAGCAACCGCAGGCTCCTGCGGCACAGGGCGCATCTGCCCCCGCCGCTCCTGCCCAGCCCGCAAGCCCTGCCCTTGAAGCGCCCAAAAAGCCAGAAGCTCCAGTGAAGGAAAAGGGCTCAAAAAACCGCAGAGATAAAAAATCAAAAAAGGGCAAGAAGGAATCGGCCGCCGAGCAGGAAAAAAACGCGCCTGCAGTGGAAAGCACCCCCACCAAGGCACCAGTGCCTGTTCCGCAAAGGACTTCGCCGCCCACGCAGGCGGAAGAAGCCGCAACAGCCTACGCCAAGGGCGATTATGCCACCGCGGAAAGCATCTGGAGCAAACAGGCCGAAGCGGGCGATGGGCAGGCCATGAACAACCTTGGCGTGCTTTATGACCTCGGGCAGGGGGTGGAGCCTGACCTGGGCCGCGCCCTGCACTGGTTTGCAGAATCAGCCAAGACCGGGCACCCCTCGGGCATGAGCAACTACGGGCGCATGCTGGAACAGGGACGCGGCATAGAACCCAACCCCGCGGAAGCCGCGCGCTGGTTTGATCTGGCGGCGCGGCAGGGCCAGCCTGAGGCTCAGTATAATCTGGGCATGCTCTATGAGCTGGGGCGCGGGGTACAGCAGGATTTCACTGCGGCGGCGGCATGGTACAGCCGCGCAGCCGCGCAGCAGCAAACCGAGGCTCTGTTCCGCCTTGGGCATTTTTACCGCATCGGGCAGGGCGTGACCAAGAACCCCTCGCGGGCGGTGCTGCTGCTTTATGCGGCGGCCATGAACGGCGATGCCAACGCCATGAAAGAACTGGAAGATATGGCCCGCGCCGAACCTTCGCGCCCCGAGGCCGTTCTGTTTGGCCAGCGGCTCGACAATACCGACAGAAATTCCATGCGTGAAGCCCTGCGACAGTACGGAGCAACCGTTATCCGCGAGGATGACGCCTATATCTGCGACCTGTACGATGCCGCCAAGGTTGCCCCCGGCGCGCGCCAGATGGCGATCTGTTACGGCCCCGGAAAACCCGGCCCTCTGGGATTTCTTGAGCTGGATTACACCGCGCCGAACAATACGGTGGAGGGCATGATCCTCAAGATGGTCACTGACCGTTTTGGCAAGGCCTCGGCCGGGGAAGGCGATGACGCCCACCTCTGGAATCTGGGTTCTGTGGTGGTTGCCACGCGCTATGAGCCTACGCGCGGGCAGTTGAGCCTCATGTACATGGTTCCCCGCGTGTACCACCTGACGCGCCAGCGGTAGCCCACATAAGGGGCTCTTTGCGTAGCGCTATCTGTTGAGCGGCGACCACGCCCGGCAAAAGCGGATAAACGTATCCATGCCCGCAGAATGGTATTTCGACTCGTGCCAGCAAAGAGAAAATGTGCGTGAAAACGTCTGCGTCAGCCGGATTATTGAAAAACGGCTGCTGAAGCCTGGCAGCTCGGCCATGAGCCGTGAAGCAAAGGTGATGCCCAACCCATGCTCCACCATGCCCAGCACCGCCTCGGTGGAGCTGAGGCTCAGGGCCACGGTATAGGGCGCAATGAGCGAGCCTAGGGTGTGCGCAAAAAAGGCCCTCGTGCCGGAATCCGGCTCCCTCAGAATCCAGCGCTGGCCTGCCAGCTCTTCCGGCGCGTGGGCCTTGCCGTCCGCCAGAGCATGCCTCTTGCACGCCACCACCGCCATTTCATCCTTTAGCCATTCCTCTGCCACCATGTCGGTCCGATGCTGTTCGCCCTCCAGCAGCACCACATCCAGAACATAGCCTTCCACCAGTTCAAGCAGGCGGTTGGTGTTGGCTATCTGCGCCTTGGGCAGCCAGCCGTGATCCTTTTCAAAATCGTGCATCAATTGCGGCAGCAGATAGTTGCCAATGGTCTTGCTGGCCCCAATGCTCAAAAAGCAGGCCCCGCCAGCCTGAAACGTCCGCTCGATGGCCTCGGCCCTTTGCAGCATTTCATCCGCCAGCGGCCACAGGCGCGCACCCTCATGATTCAGCCGCAAATGCGGGTGTACCCGGTCAAACAGGCGCACGCCGAGGTGCCGCTCCAGTTCCTGCAAGGCCTGGGAAACCGCGCCCTTGGTCAGAAACAGAGCCTCTGCGGCCTGTGTGAGGTTCTGAAACCGCGCCACAGCCAGAAAAACCTGCAATTGCTTGAGTGTCATATCATCGTTTAACTTTTTTATACATTATGTTAAATTCATTTCGATTTTCTTAATGCCTGATCCATGGCAAACATGCAAGCAGACCACAACCAAGGATAGTTCCATGTTGCAGAGTGTTCGCAATTTCTTTCGCGCTGTTCCCACGCCCCTTGCGGGGCTGGCCCTTGGCATTGCCAGCCTGGGCATCGGGCTTGAAAAAAGCCTGCCCCTCCACAATTTCGCACAGGTTTTTGGCGCGCTGACATCCATGACGCTGATTCTGCTGCTGGCGGGCAAATTTGCCCTGAACCCAAGGCTGCTGCTCGAAGAACTGCGCCATCCCGTGCTTGGCAGCATTTTGCCCACCACCTCAATGGCCCTGATGCTGCAATCCAAGAGTCTGAGCATTCTGGATGCGCGGGCGGCCCAGTGGCTCTGGCTGTTTGCCGTGGTCCTGCATCTCTGCCTGTTGCTGGCCTTTGTAGCCTTCCGGGCACGGCAGTTCAGCCTTCACCACATGCTGCCGAGCTGGTTTGTACCCTTTGTTGGCATCAGCGTGGCGGCCATGACGGTTCCCGGCCCGGCCTACTACCAGCTTGCCTATGGTCTGATGGTTTTTGGCATGGTCAATTACGCGACCCTGCTGCCTGTCATGTTGTATCGCCTCATATTTTCCAGGGAAATCGAAGACGCATCCAAGCCCACCATCGCGGTGCTTGCCGCTCCGGCCAGCCTCTCGCTGGTAGCCTATCTGAGCCTTGAGCCAACCCCCTCCCTGCTCCTGTGCAGCCTTTTGCTCGGGGTGGCGGTGCTGATGACCAGCATCATCTATGTTGCCTTTTTCAAACTGCTGCGTTTGCCCTTCAGCCCCGGCTTTGCGGCCTACACCTTCCCCATGGCGGTGGGTGCAACAGCGCTGTACAAGGTTTCCGAACTGCTGGCCGCGTACCCGGCAACGCTGGAGTACGCCCTGCAACTCAAGGTGCTGGCAGTGCTGGAAATGATTGTCGCCACCCTGGTTGTGGCCTATGTGTGCTGGCGCTACCTGATCTTTTACGTTCGGGCGTGGGATACGCTGCTGCGCGCGCAAAGGGCGGCGCACGCCTGACCCGCCGGGCGGGGAAAAATACCCTTGCGCCCCACACACGGTAGAGCTAGCCTGCCAGAACTGCGCGGCGATTTCTGCCGCTGCATGTAATTGCTCAACTTTACGCCGCCCGTGGAGGCGGCCCGTGCAGCAGGTGATCTATGCTTGTTTTTGCCGCCATGCTTTTGTTGGGGATATTGCTGGGCTTTGTGGGCGCTGGCGGCGCTGGGGTTATGATCACCATGCTCAGCGTGGGCTTTGACATCCCCATGCAGGTCGCCCTTGGCACCTCGCTCGCGGCCATGGCTTTTACGTCCCTCTCAGGCTCCATCAGCCACTTTCGCGAGGGCAACGTCAACCGCAGGCTGGGCTTGCTGCTGGGCGCGTTTGGCGCCGCCGGGGCCTTCTGCGGCGCGCATATTTCGTCCGGGCTTGCCTCCGCCACGCTCAAACCGCTGACTGGCGTGGTGCTTATGCTCTCCGCCTTCCTCATTTATCTGCGGGTCTTTCACCCTGCCAATCCGCTGTTCAGCTTTCGTTTCACCAGCACCCGCGGCGTGAAGTTCTGGCTGCTGACAGGCATGGTGGGCGTATTCAACGGTCTGGTTTCCGGGGCTTGCGGCGTGGGGGCAACGCCCTTTATCCAGATGACCCTGCTGATTATCTTCAATGTGCCGCTCTATCAGACTGTAGGCACAACCATGCTGGTCATTCTGCCCATCGCAGCCTTTGGCAGCCTGGGGTTTCTCGCCGCCGGGCATCTGGATCTTGTGCTGTTCCTGCAGGTTCTGGCTGGTCAGGTCATCGGCGCGTATGTGGGTGCAAAGTTTACCCGCATGGCTCCGCAATTGCTGCTCAAAGGCTGCATGGTGGCGCTGCCGGGGCTGGGCGGTCTGATTCTGCTGCTCGCCCGCTAAAAAGCCCCCGGCGGAATCCGACGGAGGCTCAATGTCTGTGGCGGTCAGCGCCCCCCATGCGCAGGGCAGATGCCGGTCATTGACCTATTACTTCACTAAATAAGACAGCATCTTGGCAACAATTGGCGAGAGCAGCACAATGGCATAGATACGCACCAGATGATAGACCATCACCATGGGGGCTTCTGCCCCTGTGCCGCCGGAAAGCGCCACCACAGCGTTGAATCCCCCAGGGCTGGTCGCCAGATACGCTCCGCCCACAGAAAGCCCGCCCCAGCGCACGGCAATCCAGGTGCACAAAAGCCCCGCCATCAAAATGATGCCCGTTGAAAGCAGCATCATGGGCCAGGTGTCGCGCACGGCATCGAGCATACCGGGATTATACATGTTGCCCACAAGCACACCCACGCACCCGTAAACAATAAAGCGCACCCAGTGCGCCATGTCGGGCGAGGTAATGGAACCGCAGCTTTTGAAAATCACCACGGCGATCATGGCCCCGGTCATGGCCCCGCCGGGCAGATGAAAACGGTCAAAAACAAAGCTTCCTGCAAGCCCCACGGCAAACAGCATTATTGTTGTCCCCATATCGTGTCCTTCGCGCCGCGCAGAGCGCGGCTGCCTGCTGATCTGTAGCCGCACCTGCGCGGCGTCAGACCTGCTTACGCCCTTTTTTGCCCCCCCTCAATGAGGCTTGCACGGCATACCCCGACAGGTTTTGGGCAAAATCTTGCGCCTGATTTTCATCTTTTGGCAGGGATGCAGCATCGGTTTGACGTGCCGCGCCCCCGCCGCTAGTCTGCTGCAAGGCCACGGATTATCCCACTGCATGCCATGGGGGCTTCAAGGATTTGCACCCTGCTGGCGGCATCCATGTGACACCTAGCCACCCCACACAGGAAGCATCATGAATTTTGCATCCAGCCCCTATGCGGAAACGGAATCCCAGCGTTTTGACCCCATGACCACGCGGGGAATGGTTACATCTCCTCACTATCTTGCCACCCAGGCAGGCGTGGATATTCTGCGCAAGGGGGGCACCGCCCTCGACGCCGCCGTTGCAGTAGCGGCAGTGCTGGCCGTTGTGTACCCGCAGATGTGCAGCATCGGCGGCGACAACTTCTGGCTGGCGCACGAGGCAGCGACAGGCGCGCTGCACGGCATCAACGCCTGTGGCCGCTCTGGCGAAAATGTCACGCGGGATTTTTTTGCGCAAAAGGGCCTTTCGTCCATTCCCCTGCGCGGGCCGCTGGCTGCCTGCACTGTGCCCGGTGTGGTTTCTGGTTGGGATGCCGCCCATGCACTCAGCCGGTCATGGGGCAGCCCTCTTGCTCTTGGCGACCTGCTGCAAGAGGCCATCAGCCTCGCGGCAGAAGGTTTTGCCGTAACGCCCTCTCTGGCCCACTGGCTGCATGAGGACTGCAAGCCTGATCCCACGGGTTATCGGCAATTGCAGCGGCTTCCCGGCTTTGCCCATACTTTTTTGCCCACCGGCGCACCCCCGCAAACAGGGGCTGTGCTGCGCCTGCCCGACCTTGCCGCTACTCTTGGCCTCATCGCCAGCGAGGGCGCGCGCGTATTTTACGAAGGCGAACTGGCCGACCGCCTGACCCGCTGGCTCTCGGACAACGGCGGTCTGCTCACTGCGCGGGATTTCGCCGCACATCAGGCAGAAACCGTCACGCCCCTGCGTGTGCGCTACCGGGGCCTTGAGTGCTGCAACCTGCCGCCCAATACCCAGGGTCTGGCTTCGCTCTCCATACTCAACATCCTTGAGCATCTGGATATCCAAGGCATGGGCGAGGGCAGCGCCGCATACCTGCATGCCATAGTCGAAGCCACCAAGCTGGCCTTTGCCGATCGCGATGCTTATGTGACCGACCCGGACTTTGCCGACATTCCTGTAGATTATCTGCTTTCTCCGAAGCATGGGCGCGAGCTTGCCAGCCGCATTGACCCTGCCCGCGCCCTCAACCCCACCGCCCCATTGGAACCCAAGGGCGATACCTGCTGGTTTGGCGTGGTGGACGCTCAAGGCAACGCTGTTTCTGCCATCCAGAGCATTTTTCACGACTTTGGCGCTGGCCTTGTGGCTGGCGATACGGGCATCCTGCTGCAAAACCGGGGCAGCTTTTTTTCGCTTGATCCCGCCCATATTAACAGACTTGAACCGCGCAAGCGCACCATGCATACGCTCAACCCGCCCATGCTGCGCAAGGACGGCAAGCCATGGCTCGTTTACGGCACCATGGGCGGCGAGGGCCAACCTCAAACCCAGGCGGCTATAGTCACCCGAATGGTAGATTTTGGCCTGAGCCCGCACGATGCTGTGGCCGCGCCGCGCTGGCTGTATGGCCGAAGCTGGGGCCTGCCGGTAAACAACCTCCGGCTCGAAGGCCGCTTCAGCCCGCAATTGGCCGAAGCCCTGACCAAACAGGGGCACTCGGTTGAACGCATTGCAGACTTTAGCGATCTGATGGGCCATGCCGGGGCCATTCTTTGTGATCAGGATACCGGGGTGTTGTTTGGAGCAACTGATCCGCGCAGTGACGGGCTGGCTGCTGGTTATTGACCCAGGCAATGCAGGTAATCTTTTTCTGTGGCTTTTAGCGCTGAATCGTGCTTATATACCGCAGGTTTTTTAGGCCTGTCGGGCTGCTCTGTCTGGTCTGACGCCACGCGGAAGCGGCGCAGGAAACGTAGCTGGCGGCAGTGCTGCTAGCAGGGGTTCCTCCGTTTCCGGCAAGGGCGTGAGGGCAAGGCCTACCAGTCCGTAGAATAAGGCAACGAATTGAAATTATTTTATATTTTAGATTTTTTTGGAGACCTCTCGGGATATTAAGCCACAACAACTCCGCAAAATCGACAAAAAAGTATTTTTTACTTTAAAAACAATTTTACAATATTAACAGTAAGTTATCTATCCAGACGAGATCCTTTTCTCGCCGCCAAGCTGGTGCTCACAACCAGAATCCCTGATGGACTGAAAAGCAACCACACGGGCAACTCAAAAAAACCTTTTAAATTCAGAATATTGAAAAACTGCTCCACAAAAAAATCTGACAGCCCCCTCCAACACGGTATCATATTTGACTTGCGATACCACATATGCGACAAGGTTCATGCTCTGGTTATCGTTTTATTTTTTCACTGTTTTGTAGTGCTTACGCGCAAAAAGTTACCAAAACGTATTTTTTGTGCCGCTAAATTTTACAAACTATGTTCATTTCCAATAACTTAGCAAAACGGAATAATTTTTGCTTTGTTCAGCCTTACCGTATTTTTGGTACACCCCTGTAACTGCACATAAAACTCGGGAGGCCTTCATGAATTTGCTGAAAGTAGCGTCAGTTTGCGCCCTGTCTCTCTTTGTGGGGCAAGCGGCCATGGCCGCAGAAGCTCCGATCAAAATCGGGTTCCCCATCCCGCTTACCGGTGAAATCCCCAAGGTGGGCGAAGGTTCCAAGTATGCGGCTGAAATGCTGAAGGAAGAGATCAACGCCAAGGGCGGGCTGAAAGTGGGCGACAAGATGTACCCGCTTGAATTCATTTATGAAGACAATGAATCCAAACCCGAGTCTGCCGTTAACGTGACCCTGAAGCTCATTGAGCGCGACAAGGTCATGGCCATCGTTGGCCCCCAGTCTTCGCGTCAGGCCGTGCCTGCGGGCGCTGTTGCCAATGACGAGCAGGTGCCCATGATCACCCCCTGGTCCACCAATCCCGACGCCACCAAGGACCGCCCCTGGGTCTTCCGCGGAGCCTTCCTTGACCCCTTCCAGGCTCCTGTGGCCGTGGACTTCACCACCAAGAAGTTCAACGCCAAAAAAGCCGCTGTTCTGTTTGAAGTATCCAACGACTATTCCAAGGGCCTTGCCGACAACTTCAAGGAAGCCTTTGAAAAGACGCACGGCAAGGGTTCTGTGGTGGCCATGGAATCGCACGGCCCCAAAGACCAGGATTTCTCTGCCCAGCTGACCAAGATCATCGCGGCAAAGCCCGATTTCATTTTTGTGCCTGAAAACTACAGCTTTGCGGCCCTTATTGTGCCTCAGGCCCGCGACCTCGGCTACAAGGGCCCCTTCATGGGTTCCGATGCCTGGGGTTCCGCCGAGCTCTTCAACCTCTGCGGCAAGGACTGTGTGGACCAGTTTTTCTCCACCCACTACACCGCCGAGGGCGCGACTGGCAAAACCAAGGAATTCATCGACAAGTACAAGGCCAAGTACGGCTATGTGCCTGACGACGTTGCCGCTCTGACCTGGGACTCCATCAACATCGTGCTTCAGGCCATCCAGAAGGCCGGCAAGATTGACCCCGACCTCAAGAAAGAACGCAAGATCATCCGCGACAACATGGCTGGCATGGCCAACTTTGACGGCATCACCGGCAGCATGAAGTTTGACGAAAACCGCGACCCCATCAAGTGTGCGGTTATTGTGCGCGTGACGGAAACCGGCGCGTTCGCCTTTGTGGAATCTGTCTGCCCCAAATAGCAGACATCAGCAGGTAATTGGCACTGCCGCGCGGCCCAACCCACAGGGGGCCGCGCGGCGGCAAAACATCCGCTGCGGATAAAAACTGCGCCACAGATCAGATCGATATTTTTTGCCTTTGGCTGAGTCCCGGTACGAAGAAGGAATATTTTTGCGCTTTTTGGCTTAAAAGCATGCAGAGGTAAGGCTTGCCTTGCGTTGCTGGCGTAAGCCACCCGCAAATTACCCTTGGGGCAAAAGGGTTTTCGCCTGAACGGGCGGTTCAGGGGCCGCAAACGCGCACTGCCGCTCAGAAATTGAAAAAAACAGCGCCACAGGATTCGCACACTGTAACCGTCAGCATTTTTGGGTAGCCTATGGACTTTCTGCTGCAACAGACCCTCAACGCCTTGCAATGGGGCAGCTTTTACGCCCTCATCGCCCTGGGCTACACCCTGGTTTACGGGGTGCTGCGCCTCATCAACTTCGCCCACGGCGACATTTTTATGGTTGGGGCCTACATTTCCTTTTTTGTGGCCACGTATCTGGTTTCTTCCGACGGGCTTGGCCTTTCAAAGCCAATGACCCTGTGGCTGACCATTGTGCTGACCATGGGCCTCACGGCTCTGGTGGGCGTTACGCTTGAGCGCATTGCCTACCGGCCCCTGCGCCGCAAGGGCGCGCACAGGCTCTATGTGGTCATTACCGCACTGATGTGCGGCCTTATTCTTGAAAACGGCAACCTTGCCCTGCTCGGCGCCACCAAGCGCAAGCTGCCAGAGCTTATCGACAAGGCCGTATATTCCATCGGGCCGCTGGTCATCACCAACCTGAAAGTATGGGTTATTGTGGCTGCGGTGCTGGTGTTCCTGTTCTTGCAGACCATTGTCACGCGCACCAAGGTGGGCATGGCCATGCGTGCGGTTTCCTGGGATCGCTTTGCCCTGCCGCTCATGGGCATACCGCTCGACAGCGTCATTGTGGTCACCTTTGTGCTTGGCTCGGGTATTGCCGGGCTTGGCGGCATGCTGTTTGCCATGTGCTACCCCAACCTTGAGCCATACATGGGCGCCATGATCGGCTGGAAGGCCTTTATCGCGGCGGTTGTGGGCGGCATTGGCGACATACGCGGCGCATTTGTGGGCGGCTTTATGCTGGCATTTGTAGAAATCATGGTGGTGGCCTTTTTGCCGTCCACCTACATGGATCTGTTTTCCTTCACCATCCTGCTGCTCATCCTGTGGGTGCGGCCCACGGGCATTTTCGGCATGCCGCAAACGACCAAAATCTAGCCGGAGTGTCTGAATGCTGCCTCTTTTTGTACAAACGGTTCTCGCGATTCTGGGCGTGCTCTGCTTCGGCTATGCCATCAAACGGGTTGTCAAACAGAAGAAGATAGACTGTCTTCTGTTCCTGATCGGCGGGCTGGTGCTTGTTTTTGCCGAATACTTTTCGTGGATTGACGGCTACTGGCTCTCAGTCATCAAGTTCATGGGCCTTAACGTTATTTTTGCCACCAGCCTGAACCTTGTGAACGGCTACATGGGCGAATTTTCCTGTGGTCACGCGGGCTTTATGTGCGTGGGGGCCTATGTGGGCGGGCTTATTTCCATCATTCTGTTCACCAAGAACAAGATGCTGGGCGCTCCCCTGCTGCCGCCCGAGCTTGCGCCCCTGCTCTTTCCCCTGGTGCTTGCCGCAGCGGGCGGCGTGGCGGCCCTCTTTGGCCTGCTGGTGGCCCTGCCCTCGTTCAAAACCCGCGACGACTATCTGGCAATCATCACCATTGCCGCCAACTACATCATCATTTCGCTTATCATCAATATCGATTTTGTGGGCGGCCCTCGCGGCCTTACGGGCATGCGCGGCGTGGTGCGCGCCATGGAGAGCGTGGCCGACATACCCTGGATGATGATCTGGATGCTGCTTGGCGTGATGATCACCACCATGATGTTGTACCGTCTGGTAAACAGCACCCTGGGCAAGGGCATACCTGCGGTGTGCCAGAACGAAGTTGCCGCAGAGATCATGAGCGTCAACACCAAGAAGGTGAAGCTCGTGGCCTTTATGGTTTCAGCGGGCATTGCCGGTGTGGCGGGCGCGCTTTACGCGCACATGTTCAGCTCCATTTACGCCAACAGCTTTGGCATCATGAAGTCCACCGAGGCCATGGTCATGGTGTATCTGGGCGGCATGGGTTCGCTTTCCGGCTCGGTGCTGGCAGCAGTGATGTTTACCCTGCTGATCGAGCTTTTGCGCTTCGCCCTGCCTGCCATGAGCGATTTGGCCCACATGCTGCCCTTTGTGCCCAATTCGTTCAACATCAGCCAGGAATGGAAGTGGGTCATCATCCCGCTGATTCTCATTCTGCTTATGCAGTTCAGGCCCGAGGGCCTCTTGGGCAACAGGGAGCTGACCGATGTGTTCCCCAAACTGAAACGGCTGGTAAGCTTCGGCAAGCGCGACTAAAGCAATTGCCGGCCCCAGGGCGGCGCGTCCTGAAAGCGCCATTGATGCAGATACAACCAGAACGAGTGGGGGCTGACCTTGGCACTGCTTGAAATGAAAGAAGTCACGCAACGCTTCGGCGGGCTGATTGCGTTAACGGATTTTTCCATCGCCGTGGAAGACCACTCCCTTGTGGGCCTCATCGGCCCCAACGGCGCGGGCAAGACAACGGTATTCAACCTGGCCTCGGGCTTTTATCATGCCACCGAAGGGCAGATTGTCTTTAACGGCCATACATACGATACCCGCCTTGAGCCACATCAGGTTACGGCCATGGGCATGGCCCGCACCTTTCAGAACATCCGCCTGTGGAACGACATGACGGTGCTCGACAATATCTGCGTGTCGCAATACCACAGGCTGGGATACGGGCTGCTTGACGCGTGGCTCTGCAATGAGCGCTACAGCCGTGAAGAAAAACGCGTGCGGCAAAAGGCCTCAAAGATTCTTGAAATCATGGAACTGGCCGATGTGGCCAATGAATTTCCCAAAAACCTGCCCTACGGCCTGCAACGCCGTGTGGAGCTGGCCCGTGCCCTTTCCACAGACCCCAAGCTGCTGCTGCTTGATGAACCCGCCGCTGGCCTGAACTCCTCGGACGTGGACGGCCTCATCAAGCACATCCGCTGGATATTTGACGAATTCAAAATCGCCATCTGGATGATCGAGCACCAGATGAAGGTTGTCATGTCGCTGTGTCAGCACATTACCGTGGTGGAATTCGGCAAGACCATTGCCAAGGGCACGCCGCAGGAAATTCAGTCCAACCCCGATGTCATCAAGGCCTACTTGGGCGACGAGAACGTGTGATGCTACTGGAAGTTGAAAATCTCTACGCCGGCTATGGCAAGATTGAAGCCCTTCACGGCATTTCATTTCACGTGAACAAGGGCGAAATAGTCACCCTCATCGGGGCCAACGGCGCTGGCAAGTCCACCACGCTCAAGGCAGTCATGCGCCTCACGCCGCCGGAATCGCCCACGGTCATCAGTGGCGACATCCGCTTTAACGGCGAATCCATCCTGAAGACAGAGCCGCACCATGTGGTGGCCCGCCTCAAGATGGATCTTGTGCCCGAGGGACGCCACATTTTCGGCAACCTTACGGTGAACGAAAACCTCAAGCTGGCTACCTGGACACGCAAGGACAACAATATCCAGCGGGATGTGGACAAGGTTTTTGAACTTTTTCCGCGCCTTAAAGAACGCATGCACCAGCGCAGCGACACACTCTCTGGCGGCGAACAGCAAATGCTGGCCGTGGGCCGCGCGCTCATGACCAACTGCTCGGTATTGCTGCTGGACGAACCCTCCATGGGGCTTTCGCCCCTGCTCATGTACGACATGTTCCGTACCTTCAAGCAACTCAACAGCGAGGGTCTGACCGTTGTGGTTGTGGAGCAGAACGCCCGTTTGGCGCTCCAGGTGGCGGATCGCGGCTACGTGCTCGACACAGGCAGCATTGTGGCAGAAGGTTCCGCCGCCCATCTGGCAGACACGCCGGAAATCAAGGCAGCCTATCTGGGCGCATAAGCCTGCTCTGGCGTAACTATCAGCAATGACAAAGCCCCCGTTTTTCAACGGGGGCTTTGTGTTTTACCGTAGGCAGTACGGAAGCTATCTGGCAGCAGCGGCAACCATTGCCGCGCCTATGCGGCGGGCCTGTTCCAGGTCTTGCGGAAAATGCGCATCGCGATAAGCGGCTTTTTCCGGCTCGGAGAACCGTTCGCATTTGTACTTGCTATAGTCGTCAAACTGGTAGGTATTGTGCACATGCTGCACCTGCGGTTCGCCAAAAAGGCGACCCACAAAGGTTTCCATGCCCTTGAGGTTCTGAAGGTAACCGTATTGCTCCATTTCTTCGCTGCTCACGTTCATGGGGTAGATAAAGGCCGTGGGCATGCGCTTGGGAGCAAGCGAACTGTAGTCTTTGTCATACACAAAAAAGGGAAACATCAGGCGTTCCAGAAAGCTGCGCATCATGCCCGTGACATTGCCAAAATAGATGGGGCTGCCAAAGATAAGCCCGTCCGCCTGCGAGAGCTTTTCCAGCACCGGGGCCAGATCATCCTTGACTGCGCAATGCCCATAGCTCTTGCCGCCCACCCTTTTGCACGAAAAACAGCTCACGCAACCCTTGTAGTTGAGACCATACAGGTGAATCATCTCGGTTTCGACTGTTTCGCTACAGGGTGCGGCGGCAGCACCGTCCAGAGCAGACTGAAGCAGCTTGGCGGTATTGAACTTTTTTCTCGGGCCACCGTTTATGGCGTAAATTTTCATTATATCCTCCTGTGGGAATTAGTTGATGGCAAGGAACTTCTTGACCACCATGTATACCTGCTCTAAAACTATTTTCGCAAGTACGCATTTTTTTCTTCCCTACTTTTAGCGAGCATACCATGGCAAAATCTCCTTCACGCGCCGCCAGCGGCCTGTATGATGACAAAACTGAATGCCCCATCCTGCACGTTTTCAAGTGCATTGGCGGCAAGTGGAAGCTGCCCGTTCTGTGGCACCTGGCCGAAAAAGACACCATGCGCTACAACGAACTGAAACGCAGCGTGCGGGGCGTCACCAACATGATGCTCACCAAATGCCTGCGCGAGCTGGAAGATTTTGGCCTTGTCCACCGCAGGCAGTACAACGAAATTCCGCCAAAGGTTGAATATTCGCTCACAGAGCGCGGCAAAACACTACTCCCGGCGCTGGAGGCGCTGTACACCTGGGGCCGGGAGCATCTGGATTTTGAAAAAAATGCGAAAAAACTAGAAGCAGAAGATTGCGGCTGTCAGCCCCGCGCCTGCCCGGATAGTTTGGTGGACGGTTCGGCGGATACTTCCAAGGGCGGTTCGGCGGCCTGAGCGCATCCGGCCCCGCTACGGAAGTTTTCCACAACAATGCCGGTGATTATAAGCGCGCCGCCGAGCAGGGTCGCCAGTGTCATCTGTTCACCCAGCAGGGCCGCGCCAAACAGCACCGCCGCCAGGGGATTGAGCGCAATAAATACGCCAGCGCGCGCTACGCCAATTTTCTGGATGCCGTCATAATACCAGATATAGGCCACGGCGGAGCCAACTATGCCCAGATAGAGCAGGCTGAGCATTTCGCCGCTGCTGAACCGCGCCACGGCGGCAAAATCTAGCGCGCCCGTGCAGGCGGTATAGACCGCCAGCATGAGGGTTCCGGCATAGATGGAATACGTAACCGTGTGCAACGGCCCAAGCTGCCGCACCACAGATTTGCAAAACACGCTGTAGGCGCTCCAGCTCAGCACGCAGCCGCCTATAAGCGCCTCGCCCAGCCAGCCGCTGCCGCCAGCCCCTGCCCGCTGGGGATCGCCGCCTCCGACCACCAGGGCCACACCGCCGAAACACAGGGCAATGCCAAGCATTTTCAGAGCGCTCACGCGTTCACGGTAAAAAAGGTAGGCGATAAGGGCCATGACCGCCGGGTTCAGCGCCACAATCAGCGCCGCGCGCGAGGCGCTGATGTGCTGCAAGCCGCTGAAAAAGAAAAAGCTGTAAGAAAAGATGCCGCAAAACCCCAGCAGGCTCACCACCAGAGCCTGCCCCACCGTCACACGGCGAAAGCCCTTGCCGGAAACCACAAGAAACAGACTCAGCGCCGCCGAGGCCAGCAAAAACCGCAAGCTCGCCGAAAACATGGGCGCAACGCCAGCCAGGCTTCTGCCCGCAATGAAGGTTCCCCCCCAGGCCACGGCCACAAGTGCCAACCGGACGTACACGGCGGCGTCCCCAGCGCGTTCTTTTGCAACACTCATTTCAATCCCTGACTTTACTGAAATTCTGCGGCCAAAGGCATTGCACAGGCCGCACCCATTGCACCCGCTAGCTGAAGCGCATACATTTACGTACATGTTCATTCATAGAGAAATGAGCAATAACTCATGGAATCGCAATGACGCTGACCCAGCTTGAAATATTCTCCACCGTGGCCGCGCGCCGTGGCTTCACTGCCGCAGCCCTGCAACTGGGGATTTCGCAATCGGGCGTATCCCACGCCATTGAAGCGCTTGAGCAGGAATTTGGCGTGGCCCTGCTGCGGCGCGGCAAGAATCTGGAGCTTACAGATGTGGGCGCTCGCCTGTTGCGGCAGGCGCAGGCCATGCTTGGGCTGGCGGAATCCATGCGGCAGGAGGCCTCGGACGCGCACGGCATGAAGCGCGGCACGTTGCGCATTGGCTCCTTTGGCCCTACGGCCTCGCTGCGCCTGCTGCCCCCGGTGCTTGAAAAATACCGCGCGGTATACCCCGGCATTGAAGTCCACGTGGATGAAGGCCCGGACGGCGAGGTGGCCCAATGGCTCACAGACCACCGTGTGGACATTGGTTTTGTGACCTTGCCGGATGAACGGTTTGACACCTTTCCCCTCATGGAAGACCAGCTGGTGGCCCTGCTGCCTCTGGCGCACCCGCTGACGAAGAAAAACGCCGTCACCCTGGAGGAACTTTGCGCCAGCCCCTTTGCCATGACCAGAGCCGGATCTGAAGACATTATCGGTGGCCTGTTCCGCGCGTTGCGACTGCAACCCAATATACGTTGGCGCTCGTTGCAGCTTGTGAGCACCATTGCCGCCGTGGCTCGGGGCGAGGCCGTGAGCATTGTGGCAGAATCCGCCCTGCCGCCAGATAAAGCACAGGGCTACGTCAAAAAGCCCCTCCGTCCTGCGGCCCGGCGGCAGGTAGCCCTGGCAACGCCGGACGCTCGCCGCATGTCGCCCGCAGCGCGGGAGTTCATCCGCATGGCGCAGGAGGTTTTTCCGCATCCCGCGCAATCAACCGCAAGGCCGGCAAAACGATAAAATTGCCTGTTCTCCGGCAAACGGTATAGACTGCATCAAACGCACGGCTTCGCACAACAGAGGGGGTTCACCATGCATGTTCTCATTCTGGGCGGCACAGGCTTTGTGGGGCGATACATGGCAACGGCGCTCATGCGCCAGGGCCTCACCGTAAGCGTGGTTTCACGCAGGGCGGGCAAGGACGGCAACGGGCCACGGCGCGTGGTCTGGAACGGCTGGGATGGGGCTGCCCTGGCCGGATTGCTGGACGGCATCGACGCCATCATCAACCTTCAGGGCGAGAATATCGGCGGAGGCCGCTGGACGCCGGAACGCAAGCAGGCCATTGTGAACAGCCGGGTAGAAACCGGGCAAGCCTTGTGCGTTGCCCTGCGCCTGCGCAAGGAACAATCCCAGCAAGCGCCTGCAACCCTCTTGCAGGCTTCGGCCAGCGGATACTACGGCCTGTGGCAAAACAGCGCGCCGCCCTGCGATGAAGGTGCGCCCTCCGGCACGGGATTTCTGGCCGAAACCTGCCGCCTGTGGGAACAGAGCACCGTGCCCGTTGAAGCGATGGGCATCCGCCGTTGCGTGCTGCGCTTTGCCCCGGTGCTGGGCAAAAAGGCGGATGGAACCCCCGGCGGATTTCTGGAGCGCATGCTGCCCCCTTTCCGCATGTTTATGGGCGGGCCGCTGGGTTCAGGCAAACAGCCATTCTGCTGGACGCACCTTGAAGACGTGACCGGAGCAGCCGCCCTGCTGCTGCAAAGACCCGACCTTGCGGGCACGTTCAACATCTGCGCGCCGCGCACCCCCAGCATGAGCGAATTTACCCGCGCCCTTGGCAAGGCCTGCGGCAAGCCCTCGTGGCTGCCTGTGCCCGCAGCGATACTGCGCCTGATGCTGGGGCAGATGGCCGATGAACTGTTGCTCGCAGGGCAGAATCCTGTTCCAGCGCGGTTGCAGGCTGCTGGCTATGCCTTTCACCAGCCGGATCTTGAATCAGCCCTGCGGAGTGTGCTTCTCTAACGCCGCTAACGCATTATCCGTAAACAGCGCTCGGACAGTCCCACTGGCAACCTGCGCCTAGAAAGCCACCTGTTTTTGCGCGTTCCAGAGCGTTCTGTAGCCGAAATAGAGCGAGCAGAAACAGCACAGGCACACGCAGGCGCAAATAGCCACCATGATGGTTATCTGGTACAGGATGGCAGTGGTGGGAGCGGTGCCGGAAAGTATCTGGCCTGTCATCATGCCGGGCAGCACCACTATGCCCATGCCCAGCATGGAGTTGAGCGTGGGCACGAGGGCGGTTTCCAGCGCCTGGCACACAAAGGGAAAGAGCACCTTTTCCGGCGTGGCCCCGATGTTCAGCAGCGCCTCCACGCGCGCCCGCTGCCCCTCAAGGCCGTTCCAGAATGACTTGAGGCCCAGCGAAACGCCCGTGAGCGCATTGCCCATGAGCATGCCGCTGATGGGGATGAGGTATTGCGGATCAAACACGCTCTGCCCCACAATACAGGTCACGAAAAATATGATGATGCCCAGCCCGCAACTGGCAATGGAAACAGACACTATTACCCGAAAGCGCGGGTTGAGCCTTTTGTTGCGCGAAAGCACCAGATAAATGGTAAAAAACACCAGTATGAGCAGATAGCCCATGGTGAGCAGTGGGTGCGGATGCTCGAAAAGAAATGTCAGCGCGTAGCCTGCGGCAATGAGCTGCAAGGTCATGCGTGCGCTTGCCAGCACCAGTAGTTTGGTCTGGTTGATGCGGCATTTTTTCATAACCGCCAGCACCACCAACAAGAGCACATAGACGAGCAAAAACGAGCCTAACTGAATCTGGGCAACGCCGTTCATGGTTATTCCGCCTCTGCCCGCAGGCTGATGATGTTTTCCGCATGCCGCCCGGTCAGGGCGGGATCATGGCTCACGGCTACCACGGTCATGCCGCGCTCGCGGCAAAAAGCCAGCACCTGAGCCATAAAGCGCTCTGCCGTTTCCTGATCCAGAGCCGAGGTGGGTTCGTCGAGCATCAGCACCTTGGGCAGGAATGAAAGGCAGATGGCCAGAAACACGCGCTGGCGTTCGCCGCCGGAAAGATGCACGCAAGGCGCATCCAGCGGGAAATTGGCGCAGCACAGGCGCAGGAATTTCTGCTTGTCTTCCGCCGCAAGGGTGGCGGATTCTCTGGCTTCGCAAAAGGCGTCAAAGTTTTCGCCCACGGTGCCTTCAAAGAGAAACACGGACTGCCCTGCCAGCAAAACCTCTCGCCGCAGGGCAATGCTGTCCGTTTGGGCCATGTCCTGCCCCTGATACAGCACCGTGCCTGCCGTAGGGGCCAGAGTTTTGTTGAACAGCCGCAGTAGCGTGCTTTTGCCGCAGCCGCTGGGGCCGCTGATAAAGGTGGCCTTGCCCTCTTCGATGTCCAGATCTCTATAGGATATCTGGCCGTAGGCAAGACCGCGTGTCTGTATACAGGACATGGTTTCTCCTGATGGCTGACGTGATGCAGGACTATTCCGGCGTAGGCCATCCTACAGAGGAGCGCGGCAAGGTCAACAGCCTCTAAACGCTTTGTGCCGCGTAGCAGAATTTTTTTACATCTGCGCCAGAATCTTCATCCCTTGCGGGGGGCGGCTTCTGGGCGGTTTTTTTCAGTCAGGCCGCCGTCTGCCGCAATCTGGGGCTGATGGGGCATTGTGCATTGGCGTGTATGAGGCTATGGTACGCTACCAAGTAATTTTTTATGTACAGGAACAGCATGTCCCCATCGTTCGAAGATTTTCATTTGTCCCCGGAATTATTGCAGGCCGTCAAGGATATGGGTTTTGAAGAACCCTCTCCTATTCAGGTGCTCGCCGTACCCTTTCTGCTGACTGGCCGCGACGCGGTAGGTCAGGCCCAGACCGGCACCGGCAAAACAGCCGCCTTTGGCATGCCCATTCTGGAAAAGCTCACCCCCACAAGGGCGGTGCAGTCGCTGGTGCTTTGCCCCACGCGCGAGCTTGCCATTCAGGTTGCCGAAGAACTCAGCAAACTGGCCGCCCGCATGCGCGGCGTCGCCATTTTGCCCATATACGGCGGTCAGGCCATTGAACGCCAGCTCCGCGCTCTTGAACGCGGCGTGCAGGTGGTGGTAGGCACCCCTGGCCGCGTTATGGATCACCTCCAGCGCGGCACCCTCCGCCTGGGCGGCGCAACCACCATTGTGCTTGATGAAGCCGACGAAATGCTCGATATGGGCTTTCGCGAAGATATAGAAGCCATTCTGGAGCGGGTGCCCGCTGAATGCCAGCGCGTACTTTTTTCGGCCACCATGCCCCCGGCTATTTTGCAGTTGAGCAAGCGCTTTCTGCGTGAGCCGGAAATGCTGGCCATTGCCCAGAAAACCCTGACCGTGCCCGCCATTGAGCAGGTCTATTACGAAGTGCGCCCCCATCAGAAGATGGACGCGCTGTGCCGGGTGCTGGACGCCCAGGGATTCCGCAAGGCCCTGGTGTTCTGCTCCACCAAGCGCAGCGTGGACGAAGTGACGGCCCACCTGCAACAGCGCGGCTATCAGAGCGACGGCCTGCACGGCGACCTTGCCCAGTCGCAGCGCGACAGGGTCATGCAGCGTTTTCGCGGTGAGGGGCTGGACATTCTGATTGCCACGGACGTTGCCGCGCGCGGCATTGACGTGGACGATGTGGATGCCGTGGTCAACTACGATATCCCCCATGACGCAGAGCGCTACGTGCACCGCATTGGCCGCACCGGGCGCGCTGGCCGCGTGGGCAAGGCCTTCACCTTTGTGACCCTGCGCGAGCAGCACAAGCTGCGCGACATTATCCGGCATACCAAGGCCCGCATCCAGCAGGAACGCCTGCCTTCGCTGCGCGACGTTGCCAACATCCGCACCTCGCGGTTGCTGGACGAAGTGCGCGCCACGCTGACCGCCGGTGCGCTGGAAAGCTGCATGCAGATGGTTGAAGACTTTTTGTCCGAACAGTTTGCAGACGACGTGATCACCAGCCGCGATGTGGCCGCAGCCCTGCTCAAGCTGCTGATGCAGCGCGATTTTGGCGATGCCACCAACGTGCCAGAAGAAGACCCGCTGGCCGAAGCGCCCCGTCGTTTTGGCCGCGATGGTCGTGACGGTCGCGACGGGTTCCGTCAGGGCGACCGCGATGGCGCGCGTCCGCGCCGTAATGATGCGCCCATGACCCGCCTGCACATCAGCGTGGGGCACGCGCACAAGGTTTCGCCCGGCGAAATGGTGGGCGCCATCACTGGCGAATGCGGCATTGCTGGCCGCAGCATCGGCGCAATCAGCATTCAAAAGCATTTCAGCCTTGTTGAAGTGCAGAGCGAATTTGCCGATGACGTGCTGGCCGTTCTTAACCGGGGCGTGTTTATTGCCGGTACGCGCGTAACCGCCAAGCTGGATACTGGCGGCGGCTCGTTCCAGCGCAAGAGCTTTGGCCCTGGCCCCCGCGCACCGCGTGGCCCCCGGCCCGGATACCCTGCCCGCAATCAGCGCGATGGCGGCGGTAACGGTGGCGGCGGCAAGCGGTTTACGCACCCCGATAAATGGGGCAGAAAACCGCGCGGCGCAGAAGAAGACAAGGATTAATCTTTGTTGCTAGCATAACGGCCCGTTGGCTCATAGAGCCAACGGGCCGTTTTAATTTCATCTACATGCCGCGTCAGCCAGGCTGGGGTAAGGTGCCGTCTACTTGCACACGCAGAACATCGGGGAAATTCACGGACGGCCCTCCCTTTTTCCCGAATGATGCCCCCCTGCGCTGTTGAGTATATCCTTTGCATAACCCAAAGAATACATATCCCCCAGCGCCGTGGGGACGTAAGCCCCTATAAGGCTCTCTTACCATCTGCTCCCTAGCAGGTGCATGTTCGATCTGACATTTGCATTTCTGTTACTTACGGCCCGTTAACGGGTTACCCTGGATACGGAGGACTCAACTGATCGCTGAGCTTATCTCTATCAAGTTACTTTTTTATGCAATCCTGAATTTTTGTACTATCCTTGCCCGCGGTATCTATATAAAAACCCGCGAAACAAAAACTCACGACTGTAATATTTTAATTTAAGATTGCCGATTGCTTATAGAGTATCAAACTATTTTTACCTTTTAAGTACCCCATAAAACTCGATACGCTTATCTCCGGGGGTATCGCAAGCAGCATGAGAATATGAACCTCTAAACTACGCAGCAGCTTCTTATTCAACTTCTCCAGAAGCAGTCTGGCGTTCCTCTTTAGTATCATAGTGTTCACGTGCCTTTTCGATTTGAGGCAGGTGTTCTATCGCCCAATTGTAGACCGCCCTTAAAGGTACCTGTAGCGTTCGGCCAAGTTCGGTAATTGAATATTCGACGGCTACAGGAGATGTCGCCATAATCTTGCGCATGATTAATCCATTTCTTTCCAATCGTCTCAAAGCCTGCGTCAACGCCTTATGCGTAATACTCTCAAGCCTGCGCATGAGCTCGTTAAACCGTGTAGGCTTCTCTTCTAGAATAGTTAGGATCATCACAGACCACTTGTTTGCAACTTGGTCGAAGAATGATCGTGCCGCGCAGTCCGCAAAAAAAACAGTATCCACTTTTTGTGTCATAGCAGTATACTCCTGTATATCTACGCACCTTAAGGTGCGTAATTGACGTTATAATCGTAGCATATATTAATGAGCACAGCCCACTTTATTAATGGTCGCCGATGTTGATGTCGGCGAGAATATCTCAAAGGATGCTTACATTGAAAGTACAGAACACGCCCTTATCCCGGCGAGGTCTCATGAAGCTGCTAGGCTTGACCACAGCCTCGACAATTATGGCCAACCCCCTGCGCGGCCTTATGGTACTTACGGGGTTAGCCACAGACGCGACCACTCCAATACAGGCCTTTGCCGCAAGTAAACCAACCGCCGAGCTTTTTTATACCGACACTGGAAAAGGTAAAAACATGATGCTGCTCCACGGTTGGAGTTGTGACTCGCATGATTGGAGTTGGCAACTCCCAGCGTTGGAAAGCCGTTATCGCGTTGTTGCCATAGATCTGCGCGGGCACGGCAGATCCGAGCTAATGCCGTCTGGCAATTACATGCCGGATGACTATGTCGCAGATATCGAAACGCTCATCGAGACTAGGTTTTCAAGTGAAAAATTTGTGCTGGTGGGGCATTCGATGGGAGGGCAAATCGCCGCACGCCTAGCGAACAAACGGCCGGATCTGATTGAGGGAGTCGTCTCGGTTGATGGTTCGCTCGGATTTTCCGACAAACTTGCTTCTATATTTCAAAAGACGGTTGATGACCTGCAACACGGCAATCCAAGCGATGTAATATCAGCCTTATTAGCCGGATTTTACGACAAAGCCACAGATCCTGCTTTAAAACGATGGCATACCAGACGCCTTCAGGGCACACCGATCTATCCTGTGCGTGAATCCTTTGCCCCCTTATTTTTTGGCCCAAACCAAGTCGGACTTGGGAAGCAAAGCAAAGAATTTTGCAAAACCATTCGTACCCCATTTTATCATCTTTGCAGAGATAAAGAGCAAGCCGAGCGAATGCATACATGGTTCTCTCACCCGAAATCAAAGGTCGACCTGTGGGAAGGCGCTGGGCACTGGATCATGCAGGATCGGAAGGACGATGTGAATGCGGCGATCATCACCTGGGTAGATGCGCTCTGAGTGGCCTGAGAGGAGCCTCTACCTCAAAGACGGGGGCATAGCGGCTCAAAGAAAAAGGGCTTATGGCGGTTAGCCATAAGCCCTTGAAATATATGGTGGGTCGTGCGGGGATCGAACCTGCGACTCTCTGCTTAAAAGACTAAGTGCCATATTGTATATGGATTTTCATCTTTTGATATATTCTTTTAAAAACAGCTAGATATACATGTTAAAGGTTGTTTGACTTTACACCTATTGCTCACTATTTTTATGATCTGTGTGGGGAATGGTGTGGGGAAGAAATGAGGCTCTCTGCTTTTTGCTGTACTTGAGGTGATCCTATATGGCAACACAAAAACGCACAAAATCTAAAAAATATCCAGGTGTTTACTTTCGCGATGACGATAGCGGCAAAGAGAGAACATATTACATCCGTTATCGAATTGGCGGCAGAGAGGCGAAGCAGATTGAAGAACCTGTGGGGAAGGCCTCTGTTGGAATGACTGAGGCCAAAGCCAATCAAGTACGCATAGACAGGATGCGTGGTAAAGAATTGTCCAATACTGAGAAACGGCGTTGCCTAGAAGAGAAAAAAAAACTTTTACAATCCCGAGCAACTCTTGCCAAACTTTGGGAGCATTATGCTGCAATAAATGCTGGTAAAGCCATCCTGAAAACAGACGCGTGCCTATTCAAATATTTTCCTCACCTGCACGAAAAGACAACCGAGGAACTGACCACCAAGGACATTGATGATCTTCGTAATCAGCTGTCAGTACTCACCAAGCCGCGCAAAAAAGGCGGTGAAGCAAAGCCCCTATCCCCACAGACGATAAAGCATGTTTTGGCTTTTATTCGTAGACTTATCAACTTTGCAGTCAAGCGGGGGCTATGTGCCCAGCAGCCTACTCTTTATTTTGAAATGCCTGAAGTAGATAATGTTAAGACGGAAGCCTTAACGCTGGATCAAGTAACGAAGCTCAAGCAGGCGCTTGATGAAGAGGCAGATCAAGTTGCAGCGAGCTTTATTCGATTGGCCCTTACCACGGGCATGCGCAAAAGTGCGCTCATGTCTTTGCGCTGGGACGACATTGACTTCGAGAGAGGATTCATCACTCTGCGCGGGGATGCTGCTAAAAAAGGAAAGACTGAAATCATCCCAATGTCACAGGCTGCTCGATCCATTCTAGTGCCCTTACCGCACGGCAGTAATTATGTCTTTCCCGGAAAGGATGGCGGACAAAGACAGGACTTCCGCCGTGTCGCACTTCGGGTCAAGAAGAAGGCAGGGCTTCCCGATGATTTCCGCCCCTTGCATGGATTGCGGCATGCATATGCGTCCTTTCTAGCGTCTAGTGGGAAAGTTGATCTATACACACTGCAAAAGTTACTGACTCATTCAAGCCCGCAAATGACCCAGCGATACGCCCACTTGGCCGATGAGGCCATGCAGCGGGCAGCCAGTGTCGCGGATGAAATATTTAATATTGATAGGGAGAAGAAGTGATATGCCAAACTCAGTCCTTGACCAGACGACGTTGGAAGAGTCCTTTTTCTTTTGTGAATATGCGAAGCGCAGGTTTGAAATGTCTTGCTATAATAATGGTGAGATAGAAAATACAATTAATATTGTCGGAAAAGTTTTAGAAGCGCATTATGAAGAAAAAAGTGTTGTTCCATATCCCATGAAAATGGATTTTCTTTCTGATGTTATTTATTGCTGTGAAGCAATGGGTATAAATATATTAATGATGCAATTTGGTGGTGTGTCTTTTGAAACTATGAATCTTGCATTCAAACATCTTAGAGAACAAATAGTACAGGTAATTAATAATATTAGTAATATTGGCATTCTCTTAGACATTGCTTCAAGATTTAGTGTGTCGCCGTCTTTTCTCCCCTTTCCGTACAAAATGGAAGATGTCGTGTTGAACTATAGAGCAAATAATGAACTACCTGCTGTTTTTAAATGCAGAGATATTGTAGAGCGAAAGTGTGTTGTCAAAGATTGTAATAACTCTATAATGTTTCTAGTCAATGCTCATATGTCTCTAAAGGAAACTATTAATGAACTTACAAGGCAAGCAACTCTTTTTAAGTCAAATAGTGACTATGAAAATTGTGAGCGATCTGATGTTATAAAAGAAGTCCATAGGCTTTCCAAGAGTGGGTCTTACAGGCAGACATTGCAGAATATATTTTATAAGGCTACTGGACTTATAATTTATGATTTCTGTGTTCTGCATAATGAAAATCTTGAATCAGCGCTAGAGCGGCATTCACGCAGTGATAAGAGCATTAAGTGCGATCCATTAAAAAAAAGCACAACAACAGACTGTATTCAATGTAAATATTATAGTGAATGCCGTAACATGTGGACTAAGCAATTTAAATATGCTGTTGAAAAAATTAGGGGGACACAAACAGCAGAGGAATGGATGAATCTTACAAAAAAGATATCAGATGCGAATAAACTTCAGAGGCGAACCATAGGTTTTTTTGAATATGAATTTGTCGACACTGCAACCTAGTGGTATAAATATTTTGGTTGAGATCTGAAACAGTATTAACTTGCCGTCATATATATGGTTCTATGTGATTCACATAAAAGCCTCTCCACTACGTCGCGAAGATATTACAGGGGAGGCTTTTTTACGCCCGGAATACCAGAGTCCTCATTCAGTCTGTAAGGAAATTGTTGTTTATAATTAGGATAAATTACTGTTAGTAGATTTAACCGCTTGTCGGTGTCTACGCGATCCCCCTATGTCCTTTCCTTCCTGTATAAAAATGGCCGTAACTCCCAGTTTAACCAAGGAGGTCGGCCATGTCTGCCATAGAATCAACTTGCCAATGCTTGACAGAGCAAGAAGTTTCAGCCCGAACCGGGTTGAGCCTCTCTACGCTTCGTGCTCACAGGTTTAAGCGCATAGGGTTTCCCTATATCAAAATAGGCCGCGCTGTGCGCTATCGCGTCTGTGACTTAGAAGCATTCCTTTCAAAGCACCTCATTGATCCGTCTTTGAACATCTAACGGCTTTTAAGCTGAGATGCTTTGAAAAAAGCGAGTTAGTACTAAACGTCTTGTACTGTGTGGTGCCGGTGCAAGCTACAAAACGAACATAATTATGATTATTGTGCTTCCCCAGCAGCCAATGCTGCTGAGGAGAACGCAACCATGGAAGGATGAATGAAGGCCGTTTGCGAATGAACGAAATGCAGAGAGCTGAATTGTCATCAATTGCAAAAGATGACCTATCAGAGCTAATTTCCGCGTTTTGAATACGCTTTTGGCTTCTAGGTCGGGTAGGATCAAACGTATTAATCTTGGAGTTTAACCTGTCACAGCTTGGCGCTTCAAAATTACCTTAACGCAAAAAACATTAGGAAATTCAGCAGGCAGGCCAATCTAAATTGGTCTGACTGAATAAAATTTCAGGAAATTTTTTATGCAGCACACCGACTTCATAGCATAGGCATTCCCTATTGCAAAATTGGGAGAACTGCTCGGTACAGTTGGGGTGAAGTCGCAGGCTTATGGCTAATAGTCGAATTGAATCTGCAGCCAGGCCATAATCGCAGGACGGACAATAGGCATGGGGTCTTAAAGAATCTGTAGCGCTCTATCAGTCTTCTCCTCATGCCGGTGAGGAGAAGACTGATAGCAAATAGAGGTCAATGTCATGAGAAAATTAGACAATAATGAAGACGGCAACTTTAATAAGAAAATTTCGAATAGCCCTGCAAACAAAAGAATTAACCTTCGAGAGAATCCATATGTTGCACGTATACGGGATGAAACAGAATCCATGCGCGCATATATCAATTATGAAACGGCGAAAGAACAAGTTCGACGAATAGATGACGCTAAGGATTTATGCGATGAAATAAAAAAGATGTCAGAGGATCTGAATTCAAATTTTTATTCTAATCTTGAAATATCAAACTCATTTGGAGATATTCACCTGGAAGATATCCCTGATGGCTTGAGAGGAAGCGTAAAGTACATAGCCGATAACACAGGATGGAGCTACCTCTCTGTGCTGCTATTTGTTTTATTTTCAATAGCAGCTGCTACACGAGGAAGATATATTGCAAAAATTAATGATGAATGGCTTGAGGCAATCACGCTTTATGTAATCGTTTGCGCAGAGTCCGGAAATATGAAGAGCAATC
The DNA here is from genome assembly GCF_024460775.1 of Desulfovibrio desulfuricans. NCBI lineage: Bacteria > Pseudomonadati > Thermodesulfobacteriota > Desulfovibrionia > Desulfovibrionales > Desulfovibrionaceae > Desulfovibrio > Desulfovibrio desulfuricans. Next base: position 52,754 of record NZ_JANFYZ010000016.1, read on the forward strand.
TATTGAAGTTAGTCATGAGACCTCATGAATCATTTGAAAATAGAAAACAAGCTCAGCATGCAGAAAAATTATCAAAATCCAACAATGTAGACATTGTTATTGCAAGAGAAATTGCGCTGAAGCAGTCCAAAAAAAATCATGGTAAAGACTTGGTTATTTGCAAAGAGGCTCTCAAAACGTTGGCCAATAATGTTCGCCATGATCGCAACATGATAAATGATTGCTGTCCAGTTGAGGAAGCCTCTGCTCTGCCAAGGGTATTTACCGAGGACACTTCTTATCCGAAATTATACGCGACCATGCAGGACAATGGTGGGGGTAGTACTTTTGCGAGCGCGGAAGGTAACACTTTTTTACATTTAGTGCTTGCTTCCAGGTCACCATTAGATATTTTCACGAAAGCTCATGGTTATGAAAAGTTTATTACAGAAACAAAACGCGATGGAACAAAAATTCTTCAACAGCCATTCTTAAACATAGGGATTGTAGTAAATCCAGATATTGCTCGACAACTGTACTCAAATGATAGGCTGGGCTTGCATGGCCTTTCTCCAAGATTTGCTGTTTGTTTCGGAGGAAAGCAGGATGAGATAGTTGAAGATAATTCAAGTAAATCAGATTATAATTCGTATTCAGAAAAAATTGAAAATTTACTTGAAGATAACTTCACACAAGAACCGTCAAGAAAATTGATTGAAATACAATTTTCTCCTGAAGCAAAAGAAGAGCTATTAATAATTTTAAAGGAAACTGAAAAGGAACAAAACCGAACACCAAAAGGGCAAACTCATTATCGAGCCTATCTCCGAAAGATTCGCGGTTTGGTCGCGAGGATTGCAACAATCCTCCATATCTGGGGGCATGCTAAACCTGATAACCATTTTGTATCCAAGAATGATGTGCTTATAGCTAAAAAAATTGTATACAGCATCAGCCTTCATGCAGAATACGCGTTTTCTGCAAATGGGTTGAGTGCATACTACGATGCTCAAAAGATATTAGACTGGATCAAGCGTCATAGGCATAGCTTTTTTACGTCAACGCAGGTTGCAAAAGGGATAGAAAAAATGAAAAACGACAATATCTTTCCTGCGCTTGATGCTCTTGAGAAGCTTAACATCATCCGTCAACTCATTACCCCAAGCAAGCCGCGCCTGTGTGTTGTTCATAAAAATTTCATTACCAGTGCCTGATAGGGATTATAATTCACTGCACCCCCATCTATTAGCTTTGAATAGATGGGGGTGTTGGCTTTGTCTGAGATTTTTCCCTTCAATATCTGAGTCTATCTTTTTCCATTTGAATCCTTTCATAATAGCATTACCTGTTAAAAATTAGGGACCTTATTGCAGTGGTCAAACCGTTTTGTACTACCATAAACTTTATCGCAAATATACTATGTGAAAATGGTCAGCATGTCTCAGAAGTAAATTTATTTATACTCCGTGTAGTGCGTACTTGTCTATCCCGGTTTTAGTAGTGTCTTAATAATAATCATAAAAGAACTATTTGCTGCAAGTGATAAATGCATCCTGTAAACGAAATTATAAACACAATGTTAATGCCATTTGTATGTTCATTAGCCATAGAAGTAATAACAACGACAGAGTTAAAGCAAGCTAAAGGAGATTGTCATGGCAAAAGACATCACGACTGGGAGAAAATACAGGGGCTACACAATCAACAATGGTCAAGATGGCAAC
>NZ_JANFYZ010000017.1 GCF_024460775.1 Desulfovibrio desulfuricans
AGGGGGCCTGTTAGGGGCTGCGCCCCTCCTCGGCCCCCTCTGCACTCCCCCCGGAGCACCCCCTGAGGTTATCAGCTTCCACAAAAATGCGAGGGCAACGCGGCCATAGCTGCGGGAGCTTCCTTCACTCGCTGCACTCGTTCAGGTGATCTCCCTCCGCGCCGCGTAAATGCCATAGCCCGCTTTTGCTTTGGATGATTTTCCGTTTCAGCCGGATACCATTAATACAGTTACTGGTTCAGATGCTGGCTTTGTATCATTTTTATTAACTTGTGGGCGTTCGGTGATCACGGAACTGTTAGGTCTATAACTTTTTGTCCACTGTTTTTTGAAATACGTAGACGAAAAAAAGCTCTTTGGATGACCATGCATAGTCCAGATAACAAAAGAAGCGCTTTCTTCACTTTTACTTTACTTTCGGTAAATCTGTGCCCCATTTAACCATAATCAGACGAACACCTCGCGAGTTGTAAAGATATTCCTCGTCATCAGAAGCTGGTCGTGAAGTCGCCTTCCTTAGACTCGCCGGAGCGTAGCGGAGGCGATGGTTAGTGTTGGGCGAATTTGCAAAATACGGTTTTTGCGGCCTGACAAGGAAAAATCCAGTTTCTAAGCGCAGCGTACTTGTGTACGTGAGCATTAAAAACTGGATTTTGACGCAGTCAGGTCAGAAAAGTCGGGTTTGCGTAAATCAGCCTGACAGGCTCCCCTATATCCCTAGGGTGCGGTTTTATATTCCTACGCCATCTCTTCAACCACTCCCGCAGCCAGCACGCGGCCTTCTTCGTCATAAACCGCTGCCACTTGTCCGGGAGCCGTAGGAAACTGCGGTTCAGCCAGCATAATGCGCAGACACGCATCCTCTACCTGCACACTCGCGGGGCAGGGGCGCTGCCGATGCCGCAGCCGTACAAGCAACCTGTCAGGCCAAAGATGCGGCGGCAATGCGATATTGGCTGGCCCTGTCACGCAGGTGCGTATGCCCAGCAAAGCACGCGGCCCAACCACAAGGCTGTTGGTCGCGCTATCCTTGGTCAGCACAAAAAGCGGCTCAGTATGGGCAATGCCAAGGCCCTTGCGCTGCCCCTCCGTATAGCGCCACAGCCCTTTGTGTCGGGCTATTTCGCGCCTGTTGCCCGCAGCGTCCTGCAATAGCACTGGCCCCGGCCCCGGTGCGATGGTGCCCGCCGCCTGCCAGTGCCGCTCCAGAAATGGACGGTAGGCCTCGGCGGCAGACACGCCAGCCTGCGCTACGGGCGGGGCAAAACAGATGTCCTGGCTCTCGGACGGCAGGGGAACTGCCAGCCCGGCTGCCGCCACAATGGCGCGGGTTTGCTCCTTGTTCTGCCCGTAAAGCGGAAACAGGGCGTGGCTCAGCCGTTGACGCGGCACAAGGCTGAGAAAATAGCTCTGATCCTTGGCGGCATCCGCAGCGGCGGCAAGCAGGGGATAGGTTTCGGAAGTTTCATCTTCGCCCGCAGTTGCTGGCGAACCCGGGCCGGGAACAAGGCGGGCATAATGTCCTGTGGCAAGTTTGTCCGCACCGAGAGCCAGGGCGGTGTCGAGCAGCACGCCAAACTTTATGGCTCGGTTGCAGTATGAGCAGGGGTTGGGTGTGCGCCCCTGCGCATAGGCTGCGGCAAAGGGGGTCAGCACTTCGCGTTGAAAGGCCTCGCGCAGGTCGGCCACATGCAGGGGAACCCCAAGAGTGGCGCAGGCTTCGGCCAGCCCTGCGGGGGCAACGGTTGGGCCGTCCGGCAAAAAAAGACCGTGCAGGGCCAAAACGCGAAAGCCCGCGTTGTGCAGCATAACCACTGCGCACAGGCTGTCCACGCCGCCGCTCACGGCAACGGCTACAGTAGGGCTATATATATGAGGGGCGTTCATGGGCTTGGTCACTCCCTTGTTGTTGTCGCCGTGGAGGGCGTAGCTGTTGACGCAGCACATAAGGGATGGCGGGAAAGAGGGAGTGGGGGAGGCATGACAGGAGGGAACCCTTGCGGGCAAAGGCCCCTCCTGCCCAAAAGCGTACTACAGAATCTGATTCAGGAACTGCCGCAGGCGCGGATGGCGGGGGGCAGTGAAAAGCATTTCAGGCTTGCCCATTTCCACAATCTGGCCCTGATCCATAAAGATGAGGCGGTCGGCGACCGTGCGCGCAAAGCCCATTTCGTGGGTTACGCAAACCATTGTCATGCCTTCTTCTGCCAGCTTCACCATAACGTCCAGCACTTCGCCCACCATTTCGGGGTCAAGAGCTGATGTGGGTTCATCAAAGAGCATGATGGAGGGCTGCATGGCCAGGGCGCGCGCAATGGCAACACGCTGCTGCTGCCCACCCGAAAGCATGGCAGGGTACACATTGGCCTTGTCGCTGATGCCGACCTTTTTGAGAAGACCCAGGGCGCGGGCGTCAGCCTCCTCGCGCGAGAGCTTGCGCAGGTGGCGCGGGGCAAGAGTGAGGTTTTCCAGTACCGTCTTGTGCGGGAAAAGATTGAACTGCTGAAAAACCATGCCCAGATTCTGGCGCATCTCGTTGATGTTGTTCTCATCGCTCTGGATATCCTGCCCCTGAACAATGATGCTGCCCTGGTCGATCTGTTCCAGCCTGTTGATGGAACGCAACAGGGTAGACTTGCCGGAGCCGGAAGGGCCGATAATAACCACACGTTCGCCGGGTGCGATATCCAGGCTCACATCCTGCAAGGCAGGCAGCGAACCAAAGTACTTCCAGACGTGATTGATGGAGATAATGGGGGCGGCGCTATTTTCCGTCATAGTAGTTCAGCCTGGATTCCATGATGCTCACAGCCTTGGAGAGCACAAGGGTGATAATGAGATAAATGATTGCCACCATGGTGTAGGTCTCAAAATACAGGTAGGTGGTGCCCACAAAGCTGCGCGCGCGTTGCATGATGTCCGGCACTGCCATGATGGATACAAGCGAGGTATCCTTGAGCATGGCGATGCATTCGTTGCCCACGGGGGGCAGAATGGTGCGCATGGCCTGGGGCAGCACCACAAGGCGCATGGTCTGATAGCGGTTGAAGCCCAGTGAACGCGCGGCTTCTGTCTGGCCCTTGTTGATGGCCGTGATGCCCGCACGGAACACTTCGCCCATGTAGGCGCCGTAGCAAAAACTGATGGCAACCACCGCAGAGGTGACGCCGCTCACCTGCACAAAGCGCGAGAGGGCGTAGTAGATGTAAAAAATCTGCACCAGCAGGGGGATGCCGCGTATCACTTCCACATAGGTGGAAGCGATGAGATTTATGAGGCGGTTGTCTGAAATGCGACCAAGACCTGTGAGCAAGCCAAGCGGCACTGCACAGCAGATGGAAAGCATGGTGATCTTGAATGTGATCAGTATGCCGTCCGGCAGGTAAAGCAGAATGCGCAGGTATGGCTCGGGCCAGAGCGTGCAGAGCGTGAACAGGGTGCCGAGCGCGCCCACAAGGGCGATAGACCATGCGTTTATCAGGCGCCATTCACGCGGGTCGGGGATGGACGCGCCATCCGTGACCATAATGATGTTGCCTTTGCTTCCATCTTTTTTATCGTGCATCGCAGTCCTTCATGACAAGGCGTTTGAGGCTGGCGGCAGGCAACGGCTGGGCCGTGCCGGGATGCCGCGGGTTATAACGGGCTGGCCCTGTGGTGTAAGGCATTGCCCTGGTTTATGCAATGGCTTCCGGACAAAAGTCCGGAAGCCACCAAAATATCACGAAAAAAGGCAAATTACTTGGAAGCGCCCATCCACTTCTGGAGCAACTGGGCTTCCACGCCGGAGGCTTTCACGTCCTTGATGCCCTTGTTCAGCTTTTCCACCAGGTCCTTGCGGCCCTTGCGCACGGTAAAGCCGTAGTATTCCTTTTCTTCTGTCTTGAAGGAAATGTTCAGCTTGCCGGCGGTGTCGGCCTTTTTGTTGACGTAGTAGAGCGCAACCGGATCATCGCAGATAACGGCGTCAAGGCGGCCGCCCAGCATGTCCTGAATGGCAAGGCCCACATCGTCGTATTCCTTGAGGTCAACAGTCACGCCAGCCTTGCGGATAACAAACACGCCGGTGGTGCCGATCTGGCCGCCGACCTTCTTGCCCTTGAGGTCAGCCAGGCTCTTGATGCTCTTGCCAGCGGGCAGCACTACGGCCTGGGCAACTTCATAATAAGGATCAGAGAAGTCAAACTGCTTCTGGCGTTCTTCGGTGATAGTGGTGGCGGCAGCCACGATGTCGTACTGTCCGGTGGCTACGCCGCCGAAAATGCCGTCCCAGGCGATGTTGCGCACATCAACCTCAAAACCGGCGGCCTTGCCAACGGCAGTGATGAAGTCCACATCAAAGCCAATGGGCTGCTTGTTGGCGTCCAGCATTTCCATGGGGGGCCAGGTGCAGTCGGTGGCCACAATGAATTTTTCAGCAGCCATGGCCTGGCCGCACAAAAGGGAAACGGCAACCAGGGCCAGCAACAGACGACGGATCATGTCCACTCCTTAAAATACGGCGGGGCGCCCAGGACAAGCCCGAACGCCCCGCGAAAACGGAACGTTAGTTGGATTTACCAAGCCACTTTTCAGCAATTTTGCGGTCTTCGCCAGAAGCCTTCACAGCGGCAATGCCCTTGTTCAGCTTTTCCACCAGGTCTTTGCGGCCCTTGCGGACGGTGAAGCCATAGTATTCCTTTTCGTCGGCCTTGAACGAAATGTTCAGCTTGCCGGCGGTGTCAGGCTTTTTGTTCACATAGTACATGGCAACCGGATCATCGCAGATAACGGCGTCAAGACGGCCGCCCACGAGATCCTGAATGGCCAGGCCCACATCGTCATATTCCTTGATATCCGCGTTGACATTGGCCTTGCGCATAACAAAGATGCCGGTGGTGCCGATCTGGCCGCCGACCTTCTTGCCCTTGAGGTCGGCCAGGGTCTTGATGCTCTTGCCAGCGGGCAGCACCACGGCCTGAACTACTTCATAGTAAGGAGCGGAGAAGTCAAACTGCTTTTCACGCTCGGGGGTAATGGTCACCGAGGAAGCCACGATGTCGTACTGTCCGGTGGCCACACCGCCAAAAATGCCGTCCCACGCGATGTTGCGCACTTCAACCTCAAAGCCTGCGGCTTTGCCCATGGCGCGGAGGTAGTCAGTGGAGAAGCCTTCAGGCTGCTTGTTGGCGTCCAGCATTTCCATGGGGGGCCATGTGCAGTCGCTGGCCACAATGAATTTTTCGGCGGCAGCCGCCGGCCCGCAGAGCAGGGCAAGGGTAATCAGGGCAAGAATAACACGGCGAAACATAGGACCTCCTAACCAGGTTTCATGATTCAGGCCCGCCGCTGTATGCGTCATGGGGGACGCCTGCGCCGTAATCATGTGGCCGTAATCACTGAAAACGGCTACAGGCTGCGGCGGTCCGTGGTTCGCCGGTAAGCGCGGGGTGCACCAGTAGAGCGGGCTACCAACCAGAAAAGAGCGTCTCACTTTTTAGCGTTGGCGGCTCCCGGCGTCAAGCGCTTCGGGCCGTTGGGGCGACAGTTTGCGGGTATTTACCACGCATTTCCGGGGGCTGGGCCTTCGTCTTCGTCGTCAGGGTTTTTTTCGGGGGCGGAAGGCGCTGCGTGCGCGGTGCGGGCAATGGGGGGTGTGGGCACTACAGCAATGGGCTGGTCGTCCACTTCATCGGCGCGCTCGTCGCGCAGGGCCTGCTGCAAAAACCAGTCTTCGCGGATGCGCCAGGATGCCGCAGCCGTGTACGCGGGTGAAGAATAGCCCACAGAAAGCACCAAGGTGCGGCGGGCATGTTCCTGCAAGCGGATGAGCAGGGGGGTAAAGTCCGCATCGCCGGAAAGAATGATGAATTCGTCAAAGTGGGTGGAGTGGGAGAGGTCGTCCATGCAGTCCATCACCAGATGGATATCGGTGCTGGTCTTGCCGCGGGTGGTCAGCGGCGGGCAGTCCACCACCTGAAATGCGCTGCGGATGAAGGGGTTACGGTATTCCTGATAGCGTTGGGGGTTCAGGTAGCACATGCGCTTGAGGATGCGGCGGCGCACGCCTTCGCCGTAAAGAATGCGCAGCGCATGGTTTTCAATCCAGCGCACCCACCGGTATGGAACAGAGCCAAAGGCCCTGGCCGCCTCGGGGTCAATTTCAAGAAAGCGGGTGTAAATATTGTCGAAGTCAACGTAAAGTGCACTGAATACTTCGTCAAAACCGGTAAATCTGGCCATATTATACCTCAATGGTGAAATAATTTATCGCAAAAGTATATTTTGCCTGTTTCCCTAATGCAAGGACTTTACTGCTACTTGAATTTATGCCCGCCAACGGATACATCTTGCGCCATAATCTGTATCCAAACAAAGGGCGCATGAGCTGTGCTGAATATATTTAATGAAGCAAAAAAACGGGGTTTGCACGTACGGGAGCGCCTGCTTTGCGCACTGCGCAATCCGTCTGATGTGCAGTGGAGCCGTTGCCTTTTCTGGTCGTTCTGGATTTCGCTGGCCTCCTTTCCCATAGGGTACGGCGCGCGTGAGGTCTTGCCAGTCATCTGCTTTATTTTTCTGTTGCTCTTTTATCGCTACAACTGGACAGAAAGCGTTTTGCACAGGCTTGATGCGCGCCCGCTTTTTTATTGCCTGTGGGGCATGATCGGCATTGGCGTGTTTTTTTCAGAGAACATATGGACTTCGCTTCTTCACGCGGGCACAGGCATTAACAAGGGTTTTATTCTGCCGTTCATCGGCATGGAATGCGTGCGGAGCGAAAAAGACCTGCGCCGCCTTGTGTGGGCCTGCGTGCTGGCCTGCTTCTGGGAAGGGCTGGATGGCCTGCATCAGGCGCTGACCGGCACGGATTTCATCATGGGCTACGCCCTTAATGCGGGCAGGCTCACGGGGAGCCTCGGCGATTATACTGTGGGCAACTACATAGCCCTGGCGCTCATTCCTGCCTTTTCCCTCTGGTTTATCCTGCGCCGTGCCCTCTCGCCTGCGGCTTCGGCCCTGCTGTGGTTTGCAACGCTCTGGCCCGCGTTTTTTTTGCTGATTGGCGCAAGCAGCCGTAGCGGCGCGCTGGCCGTGGCTGTTTCCTTTGGTTTGTGGGTTCTGCTGCGCGGAGGCCGTGGACGCTTCAAACTGGCCGTGGGCTCGCTGGGCATTCTGCTGGCTGTGCTCGTGCTACAGGGGCGGGCCGGGCTGGGTGCGGTGGAGAGCGATGGCCGCTGGAGCCTGTGGCATCTGGCATGGCAGGTGTTTTGCGAGCATCCCTGGCTGGGAGCCGGTGCGGGCCGTTATAATGAGGCCTTCCGCGCGCTCGGCCTTACGCCTGAAAAAGACGTTATCACCATCAGCCATCCGCACAACCTTTATCTGGATATGCTGTACGCGCATGGTATTGTTGGCTTTGTGCTGGGCATGATTTTTCTGCTGGGCTTCATATGGTGGGGCTACAAGCGTATACGCCCGCGCCTGCTGGCAGAGCTTGAAAGCAAAAGCCCCAGCAACTACTGGCGTATGACCGCCTGGTTCTGGATCGGTTTTGGCGGCTGGCTGGTCAACGGCATCTTTGGGCATGATTTTTACCGCATCTGGTGGCTGGGGCTTGCCATGAGCCACCTTGGGGTCATGATCGGGGCTGTGGTCAACGGGCAGGATGCCGCACCCGAAGACCTGGCCGAGCAGGCGCGTCAGGATGAAGCCGCAGCGGTGAGCAAAACATTTTTTTAAACAACCGCATACGAGCAAAAGATAATGCGGTTACGCGCACAGGATGCGCGTAACCGCAAAACTTTTTTACAATCCTTGTGGGGAAGCCTTACTGATCGGTAAAGTCTTCCGCGCTGGTCTGCTGCCCGCCATGAGAGCGCAGCATTTCGAGCGCCTGCTCCTTGGTGAGCACGCGGCCCACGCACCGGGCGTGCTGGCGCTTGTTTTCAGGACAATAGCCCATCTGCACGCAGCTTGGGCCTGCACCGGCAAAGAGGTCGGGCGCGGCCTTGCGGCAAAGGCGCAGCATCTGCCACGCCAGATGCCGTATTTCGTGCTGGGCATTGCGGCAGCAGCGGATGGCAAACCAGTCGAGCAGGGCGTGGGCATTCATGCCGATGATGGCCTTGAATTCCGTGGCCTGAGGCTTCAGGTAGCGCAAATCTTCTTCTGGCAGGCCCGCGTCAAGGCCAGCATCATACCACTGCCGTGAAATGTCAGCCAGATCGTGCCCGCTGAGGGTTGCCGTGTGCCCGTCGGGCAGGGTCACCTGCGCGGAAAATTCGGCCACGCTGCGCGGATACACCACGGAATAACGGCGTTTGCCGCCCAGTTCCGCCCGTCCGGATTTTATGAGGTACGAGGCCAGCCGCTTGCGCACAAGCTGGGTTTCGGTAACGCGCGAATAACCCTCAACGCCAAAGAGAAAAAAGTCGAATTCAAGCGCGGCCCGGTGGCCGGAATCGAGAATATTCTGCACGATCTGGCGCGAGTAGGGCGAGGCCACAATTTCTTCCAGATCGCGCTCGCTGCGCACAAATCGGGCGGCGATATCCGTGTAGATTTTTCCGCCGCCTGCCAGCAGCACAACCTTGCCGTTGCCAGTGTATTTTTCGTCAAGCATGGATCTCCGCCTCACATCTAGAGCATTTGACACTTGAAATGCCCGCTTACGGCAGGCAAAGCCTGCCTGCGTTCATTTCGTGGCAAGGATTTTCAGGAAAATCCTTGCAGAGCAGTTAACGCATTTCATGGGTTAGCTGCTCTCAGGTCTGTAAACAGAGGCAGACTATAGGGCAAAGCACCTCTGCGGGCAAGGTTGCGGGCCGCGCCGCGCAAAGCGCGGATAAACCGAAAAAGGCCCGCCCTGAGCGGGTATTTGGGGCGGCATCTTGACATGGCGCGGGCAACACGCCAGAGTGACGGAGTTTTTTGAGATGCCGCCGCCGGATGCCCTTTCATAGGCTGAAACCAGCGCAGGCCGCAGATATTTGCAGAAACCCAGCATGAAGAAGGAGATCGCATGAGCCAGCATTCCGCCCCTTACGGCATTCCTGACAGCAAGGGCTTTTTTGGGGCCTATGGCGGGCAGTTCGTACCCGAGCCTCTCAAGGCACGTCTGGACGAAGTGGCTGAAGCCATGAAGGCCGCCGAGGCGGATCGGTCCTTCCAGAAAGAGCTGGATTATCTTTGCTCCCACTACACGGGGCGGCCCAATCCGGTATTCCACTGCGCCAACCTGAGCCGTCACCTTGGCGGCGCGCAGATATGGCTCAAGCGCGAAGACCTCAACCATCTGGGCGCGCACAAGATCAACAATACTCTTGGGCAGTGCCTGCTGGCAAAGCGCATGGGCAAAAAGCGCGTTATTGCGGAAACCGGCGCAGGCCAGCACGGTGTCGCCACAGCGGCCACAGCGGCCCTGATGGGGCTGGAATGCACCATCTGCATGGGTGAAGTGGATATTGAACGCCAGCACCTCAATGTCATCCGCATGGAGATGCTCGGCTCGCGCGTGGTGGCTGCCAAGAGTGGTCAGCGCACCCTCAAGGAAGCCGTGGACGAAGCTCTGGGCATGTGGATTGAAGATCCGGAAATGTTCTATGTGCTCGGCTCTGCCGTTGGCCCCCATCCATACCCCTATATGGTGCGCGTTTTTCAGTCCGTGGTGGGGCGCGAGGCCCGAGCCCAGATGCTGGCCGAAACTGGCCGCCTGCCCGATGCCTGCCTTGGTTGCGTGGGCGGCGGTTCCAACGCCATTGGCCTGTTCGCGGGCTTTCTTGACGATGCGGACGTGCGCCTTTTGGGCGTGGAACCTGGCGGTCGCGGCAACAGCTACGGCGAACATGCCGCATCCCTCTGCCTGGGCGAACCCGGCGTCATGCACGGTTTCAACTCCTACATGATTAAGGATCCTGCGGGCGAGGCGGGCGAAGTGTATTCCATCTCTGCCGGGCTTGATTATCCCTCTGTGGGGCCGGAGCATGCCCTGCTCAAGGATATGGGCCGCGCCGAATACGTCAGCGTGACGGACAGGGAAGCCCTGGACGCATTTTTTGCCCTTTCGCGGCATGAAGGCATCATCCCGGCGCTGGAATCTTCCCACGCGCTGGCCCATGCCATGAAGATGGCCCCCGCCATGCCTGTGGACGGTATCTTGCTGGTGAACCTCTCTGGCCGTGGCGACAAGGACGTGGCCCAGGTGGCCGAAATGATGCAGAAGGGTCTGATTTAGGGCAATTCTTTAAATTGCTCTGGCGGCTGCGCGAGCAAGCGCCCGCCAGTTTTTCAGGAGGAGCGCGGGGGATGGAAGCCTTTTGGCTTTTTCCCCCGCACTTGCTTTTTTTCTTTAACTCACCATTCTTTTGTCATGCAGAAGCCCGAATCATCCAGCATTCCCCTTACTCCCGGCGTTTACCTATACAAGGACGCCAAGGGCCGCATTATCTATGTGGGCAAGGCGCGCGTGCTGCGCCGCCGGGTGCTCTCCTATTTTCGGCCAGAAGGCCTGCCCGCCAAAACGCGGGCCATGCTTTCGCATGCCGAGAGCATCGAGTACCTGACCACGACCACGGAAAAAGAGGCCCTGCTGCTGGAAGCCAGTTGCATCAAAAAGCACAGGCCGCACTACAACATCGTGCTGCGCGACGACAAGCAGTACGTGCTTTTTCGCATCAATCCCAAGCATCCCTTTCCCCGGCTGGAAATCGTGCGGCAGGCGCGGCGGGACGGCGCGCGCTATTTCGGCCCGTTCACGTCTGCTCTGGCGGCGCGCGAAACGTGGAAGCTCATCCACCGCGCCTTTGCCCTGCGGCGCTGCACCGACAAGGCCATGAAAAACCGTGTGCGCCCCTGCCTGTATCATTTTATGGGGCAATGCCCGGCGCCCTGCATGGGCATGGTGACATCGCAGGAATACAACGAAAACGTGCGCAAGGTGACGGATCTGCTCCAGGGGCGCTCTGCCGAGCTGCTTGGCGGGCTGCGCGCCGCCATGGAACAGGCCGCCGAAGAACTGGAATTTGAAAGGGCCGCCAGCCTGCGCGACCAGATCCGCGCTGTGGAAAGCACGGTTGAACGGCAGGCCGCCGTGCTGCCCGGCGGCGGCGACATGGACGTGGTGGGCCTGTTTTCTGCGGACAAGGGGCTGGCGCTGGGGCTTATCTTTGTGCGCAACGGGGCCGTGACGGACGGACGGGCTTTTTACTGGTCGGGCCTGACTTTTGAAGACGCGCCGGAGCTTTTGTGGTCGTTCATGGGGCAGTATTACAGCCAGGCCACGCCGCCCCCGCGCATCCTGCTGCCATGGATCCCCGCCGATCAGGAAGAGGAGCAGGGGGAAGAGGGCGAGAAGGCGGCAGCCGAAACCGGGCAGGCAGCCGAAAGCGGCGCATCAACCCGCGAGACTCTGGAGCAGACTCTTGCCGATCGCCGGGGCGGAGCCGTGCGCATTGTGCCGCCGCAAAATGCGGGCGACAACCAGCTCATAGACCTTGCGCAGTCCAACGCGCGGGAGGAAGCCCGCCGTCAGGAACAGAAAACTGATCAGAATATTCTGGAGCGTCTGGCAAAAGCTTTGCACCTGCCCGGCCCGCCCATGCGCATTGAATGCGTGGACGTGTCCCACACCGGCGGGCAACAGACCCGCGTGGGCATGGTTGTTTTTGAGGACGGCAAGCCCGAACGTTCGCAGTACCGGGCCTATGCCATGCCCGACAGCGGGGATGACTACGCCACCCTGTATGCCTGGGTGGCGCGCAGGCTTGAGAGCGGCCCGCCGTGGCCGGATTTGCTGCTCATAGACGGCGGGCGCGGGCAGCTCGGCTCCGTGCAGCGCGCCCTGCGCGAGGCAGGGCAGGAAGACCTTTTCGCCCTTGCGGCCATTGCCAAGGCCAGGGATGAAGAGGGGCATGCCGACCGTCGCGCTGGCAATGTGGCTGACAGAATTTTTGTGCCCAACCGCGCAAATCCGCTGCCCCTGCGCGAGGGCGGCCCGGAACTGCTGTTTTTGCAGAACGTGCGCGACAACACCCACCGTTTTGCCATTGGCCGACACCGCAGGGCGCGGCAGGGAGCAGCACTGTCTGGCGAGCTGATGCGCTTGCCGGGTATAGGCCCTGCCACGGCGCGTTTGTTGTGGGACAACTTTGGCAGCGTTGAGGCCATGCGGGCCGCAGGGGTGGAGGATTTGTGCAAGATTCCCGGCATCGGCCCCGCCAAGGCCGCTCTGCTGCGCGAAAAGCTGCGCGGTCTGGACTGATTGCCGCCGTGCGTCACTGACGACTGCTCACAAAAAAAGCCCCGAAAGGGGCTTTTTGCATATATGAGCGCGCTGCGGCGAGGGGCCTTATTTGCCCCAGAGCAGCATCAGGGGGTGCGCAGGCTGGAGTTCTTCAATGGGGATTTCCACCTTCTGCGCGCCAGCCATGCCGGGGGCCACCTGATAGGGCTGAAAGTTTATGCGTATGCCCGAGGGCGTCAGGGTCAGGCTGGCGAAGTTTTCCGGCACGGGATTAAGGCCTGTGCGCAGGTACTGCTCCTGACGCATGCCGCCGAGGCGCTGGAAAAGTTCCCTGCGCGACCATGCGGACATGATGGCAAGGGCCGCGTCCGGATCTTCAAAAATATCCACCAGCCCAAGGCGCTGGCCTGTCAGCAGGCTGTAGTTCAGGGTCATGATGTCCAGATTGCCCTGTGCGCCGCCCGTGTAGGTCCAGACTTCAAAGGTGATGCTCAGCGCCTTGTCTGAAGGATGGCTTAGAGAGTAGGAACACCACAGTTCGGGAACCGGGCGGTTTTCATCCGGGTACAGACCGGGCGAATTGAAGGTTTCTTCAAAGGCGTTGGCAATGCCCGTGGCCCATTCGCGGATATTGGCGTCCACTGCGCGAATACCCAGCGAGGGATAGCTGAGATTGATATCCGGCTTGTCTTCCCGGTTGGTGCGCACGATCTGGTGTTCAATGATGCCAGGGCGGCGAGAACCGGAAATAATGGCTGCCGCAGTCTTTTCGTCGGCTTTTTCCACGGCTTCCGGCGCTGGCGCGACATCTGCCGAGGCAGGGGGGGCTTTGTCCGCATTGGTCTGGTGCTGAGGGGGCTGGCCTGCGCCCGCATTGGGGTCGGCAGCGGCCAGCGAAGTGGGAGGCGCGCCCGCGGAATCCTTGCGGGCCGGTATTACTTTCATGCCCTGAGCTGGAGTTTCAGCTTTAAGTGATCCCGCTGCCTGCACTTCGGGCAGACGGGCGGCAAGGGCGGCTTGCGCGCATGCCAGCAGCGGCAAAAGCAGAAGCAGAAAAAAGACTAAGCGGGGCATATTCATCCATTGTAGCGGCCAGAAAAGTCTGGCCGACGGGGTTTTGCGGCAAAGCCCGCATGTGCTGGCAGAGGAACACATGCGGGCGGTAAATACAATAGCTTTAAACCTTGAATCCTTCACGCAGGCGCAGAAGGCCGCGCCAGTTTCTGAGCAGCAGCACTGCCGCCAGCACCAGATACACCTGCGCAAAGAAATAGTGCAGGCGTAAAGGATCGTGCGCAAGCCCCAGCAGGGCTTCAACCTGGGTGTCATAGAGCGGCGAGAGCAACTGGGCTGCAAACAGGATGAAAAGCCACAGGGCCTCGCGTACATGCAGGCGCAGATCCACCAGCAGGGCCACGGCAAAAAGGGACTGCCCGGCGGTCAGTAGTATTTCCTGAAACTGGTGAGTGTCAAGGTTTATGGAAGGCGAAAGCGAGCCGGATGACGCGGCGTAGACGCCGGGGATCATGCCCACAAGCAGGGTCCACTGGTTGAGCTTGGACGAAAGCAGGCTGCCCAGGGCCAGCGAAGCATTGCCCCGTGCGGCAAACATGAGGGCAATGATGAATTCGGGCGACTCCGAGGCAAGAGGCGCAAGCCACTGCACCAGCAAAAATTCGTTGATGCCCAGCAGTTTTCCGCTGGCAACCAGGCTTTCGCTGAAGGGTTCGGCATTGCACAGAATGACCAGCGCCGAAAAAAGGAAAATAAGAATAACGCTGCGCAGGCGTACCTTTTTGGCAAAGTGGGCCAGCAGGGCTGCGGGGCCTTCGGGTTCTTCCTCTTCCACGGGTCTGCGGGCGATAATGCAGATGTACCAGATGTAGATGCCCAGCAGCACTACGCCGTCAACCCAGGTCAGCGAACCCTTGAGCGGAATAAACAGGGCGTAAATGGTTGCCAGCCCGAGAAAGAGCACGTCTGTGCGTTTGTCGTCCGGCAGGGAAACTCCCGTATGAAACCGTCTGGCAAAAACAAGCACAATGGACGACCAGCCCACGCCGATGAGCAGCCTGTTGGCCCCGGTCATGTTGGCAATGGCGTAGTGGGAGTAGGCGCTCTCGGGGTGCTGGCCCGCCATCCAGGTAAAGTACATGTCCACGGCGTATTCGGGCAGCACGGCGATAAAAGCCACAACAGCCACGGCTACAGCCTGAGGAATGTCCATCTGGGCGACTTCGCACGCCCAGGTGAGCAGAAAGGATGCGCCCAGAATGGCCATGCCCGAGAGCAGGGCCACCAGAAGCGGCGAAACGTCAGGGTGCAGAAAACGCAGCCCAATGCCTGGCAGGGTCATACCCACGGCAATGATGTAGGGGCGCAGTGCGCGAATGGTCATGCTGTTCTCCTTAAAAATAAAAAAGACCTTGGCGATGTAACGCCAAGGTCTCACTAATCGGCTATACCGACGGCGACACCAGGCCATGAGGCCATGCTGTTGATGTCGCCAGGGTTTCAAGAACCCAGTTACTCCCCTTGAGCCGCCAAAGTAGACGTTGTTCATTGTGCTGTCAACAACATCGCCAGGCGCTCAGTGGCTCGCAGCGCTGCAAAATCAGGGGTACAGGCTTTGCGGCCCGAACCCTGCGCCGCAATGTTGCAAGAAGGCAGGCGGCACTTGCCAGTATGGGTGCCTGCGGCTAAAGTGACGGTGAATTATGTGCCGGTGTTACCGGTCAGCCTAGGAGCTTTTTGTGAATATTACTTGCCCGCGTTGCGGTTTCAGCCGTGAATTGCCCGCCGATCGCCTGCCTTCCAAGGCAGTTATAGCCACATGCCCGCACTGCGCCTGCCGGTTCCGTCTGGTTCCCGGCGTCGGGGTCATGGATGTTTTGTCCGAGCCGGAACACCCCGTTGAAAATCCTGCGCACAGCGGTGATTCCGAAGCCGCCGATGCGCGGCCCGAAAATTTGGGTGCGGAACAGCATGGGCGGGGAGCCTGGCAGTCGGGCGATGATGATCCATTGCCCCCTGGGGCCATCGTTCCCGGTCATTCCGTGCAGAAACCCTCATGTGCCGACGACGAGCGGGGCGAGAGCCGTGAACCCGCGCAAAAGCCGCAATCTGGCAGAAAATTTCCTCAGGCGGATACTGGGGAAGAAAGGCATATAGGTAATCTGTGGGGGCTGCTGGGCGGCAAAAATATTTTTGGTCAGCGTGACGATAAGGGCAGTGAAAAACGCGCTGGCGACCGGGATGACGACAATCAGCAGAAACGCAACTCGCAGCGCGGGCTTTTTGGCTCGGCTGACGATGATGCTGATGACAGCCGTAATGCCAGCGCCGCCTATGCGCGTGAATCCTCGCGTTTTGAAAACGACCGCGAAGACAATCAGGACGATGGGCAGCACGGCCCAGCAAATCCCTGGGATGCCGCGCCTGAGCCGGATGGCTGGATATCCGCCTTTTATCACACCTGCATGCGGGTCATGTTTGGCGCGCACAATTTCTTTGCCCATATGCGGGCGGAATCCTCGCAGGTGCGGCCGTTGGTGTTCTATCTGATCATCAGCGTCATTCAGGTTATTATTGAAAGGGTGTGGTCGGGCATCTTTCTTTCGCTCATGGCCCCCAGCGCCGCTTCTGACCCCGAGCTGGAAAAAATGCTCATCCTGCTTTCGCCCCAGCTCAGCCTGCCCATGACCATCCTGATCAAAACCGGCGTTTCTGTGGTGCAGCTCTACGTGCTGTCGGCGCTGATGCATTTTACCTATGGCTTCATAACGGGCAAAAGGCCCGAATTCTCGCTGGTGTTTCAGGTGGCGGCCTATGCGGCAGCACCCTCGCTTTTGTGCGTGGTGCCCCTGCTGGGCTCCATTGTGGGCTTTATCTGGATG
Source organism: Desulfovibrio desulfuricans (assembly GCF_024460775.1). Taxonomy (NCBI): domain Bacteria; kingdom Pseudomonadati; phylum Thermodesulfobacteriota; class Desulfovibrionia; order Desulfovibrionales; family Desulfovibrionaceae; genus Desulfovibrio; species Desulfovibrio desulfuricans. The sequence goes on from NZ_JANFYZ010000017.1 coordinate 16,120, forward strand.
ATCGCCTGCGTCCTTGTTGGGTGCCGCACGGTTCTTAATCTTACGTGGCCGCAGACCTTCATGGGCTTTGCCCCTGTAGTGCTGCTGCTCGCGCCGCTGTTGCTGCAGGTGATGAAGGCTGCCCAATTCTGAGGATTGCCATGGCCCGCTTTTGGCGAAGAATTGCGCTATTCTGGCATGAATTTCGCAATTGTCGTAAATATGGCGCAAGCATCAGGCCAGACACCATTCGCGCCAAGGCCGAAGACCTTGGGCATCTGGCGGAACTGGCCGGAAGAAGCATTGCGCTGACGGAAGCGGAATCGCTCCATCTGGCGCAGCTGGAGCGGGAAATGCGCAGCCTTGTGCAGATGACCCGCCAGACCTCGTTTTGCACCATCCCGGCAGAAAAACGCCGCGATCTGCACGACAGCCTGGCGCAGGCCAGGGAAAAGCTGCTCGATTCCATGCAAAATGCATGTCTGGCCTCGGAGAAAACGCAATGAACCATCTGTATACCCGGTTTTGCGGCTTGGGCGGCGCGGTGTCGCGCCAGCGCGGGCCTCTTGCGCTGGTGCTGGTCACAGCTACGATTCTGGCAACGCTTTTGTTCACGCTCCTCGGCGGCTGTTCTTCGCCGCCAGACGACAGCCGCAGGTCGGTGAGCGTCACTGGCGACTTCGGTACGCCTTTTCAGTTTCAGATAAACAACTTTGTGCGCCGTCAGCCTCCTGCCATTTACGTGGCGCCGCAGATGGTTCTGGGGAGGCGACCCCGCGCCCTGTTCGTGCCCTTGCGTGCCACGCAGCAGATAGCCAATGCCGTGAGCTTCAGCGAGATGCTTTCGCGGCAGGTCTGGCAGGTCTGGCTTTCGCTCAATGCCTTTCAGGCTCTTGAGTATGCGCCGCAGGGCGCGCCGTACGAACCCTCCCGTGCCATAGCCCTGGCCCGCCAGCGCGGCGCGGAAATGGTGGTCGGGGGGTACATCAATCACTACATGGACGGCGGCAGCACTGGCTCCAGTTCGCTTTCGCTGGCTATGGAAGTCTATGACGCGCGCTCCGGCACCTTGCTCTGGTCCATGGCGCAGGGCGGGCTGATGGAAGCCCGGCAGGTGCATGATTTTTATCTTTTCTCCATCAGGGAGCGCAACCCCGGCGACCCATCGGGCTTTATCGCCCGCTCGCTGGCGTGGGATATGGGTCGCGAAGTTCTGGCCTGGGTTGATCCTTCGTCCAAGGAAAAGTCGTTCTGGGATACGGTATTTGGCTCCAAGGCCTTTTAGGCGTATACCAATCCGTTGCCGTCCCTCATATGACGCAGTGATTGTACTTTTTTGAACTTTCTGCGGAGTGGGCAACTGTAGCGTCAGGTTAGCTTTGTGGGTGTGTTTGCCGTGTAAAAAAGAATACTGCCAGCAATATCTGACAGATAAAGTTTGTGGTGCGGCTTTGCCATTCTGTCTTTTGATTTTTTCGGTAAGGCAGTTTTGCCGCCGCCGATATGTTACAGCCCGCCATGCGGGTTTTGCCGTCAAGCTGGAGCGGGGCAGTGATGCCCCGCTCCTAACTTTTTGAGTGGTAAGGAAAAAGCTCTGTTTGACGAAGCTATTGTCACAGGGTAAGTAATAAGAAATACTAGGGCTGTTCACTCCGTCACAAGCAGTTTGCGCGCTGCGTCACCGCGGCCGCATCCGTCTTGGCTCCGGCCTTTTGCCAGCAAAAGGCCGCATAGGTAGGCGGGAACAGTTCCTTGCCGATCATTCCCCCAATGGATTTGGCTGAATGGGAAGCGGCAGAAAGGAGATCCGCCGTGTGCGCGAAGATGCAAGGTATTTATTTTGACAAGCAGGACAGGGACATCCTGGCTCTGGTCAACCGTATTCTGGAATCCGATGGCAAACAGTCGGACACATTTCTTTTTGATCCCAGCCTGCACCCGCACGGCATCAAGGAACTGGTGGCATCGCCTGTTTCGCGCATGGCTTATGCCGTTATAAACCTGCTGCGGAACCTTCAGGCAGGCCGTACACAGGCTCGCGACCGCCTGCTTGCCCTCAAGACCCTGTATGATGAAGTGCTCAACAGCGCCCATTCGGCCCTGCGTCGCAACACCGCGCGCGCCCTCATGCAGATCATGAAGAGCATGGTGCGCGCCCACGGCAACCAGCTTGAGCAGCTCAAGCTGGCGCACGATTTTCGTCGCACCGTGCAGGGAACGCCGCGCGTGGTGCGCCGCATGCTTGCGCGCTATCATCTGCCTGAAATGCCCGAAAGCTGGAATCAGCTCGCTTTTGACGACCATGTGTATGACGCCAATACCAAGGGCCGCAAAACACCCACCCACCTGATCATGGACGCATGGATCAAGGGTATGCGTTCCCTTACTGTTGCCTATGAATACTGGGTGCAGCCCGAGGCAGCGCGCGAAATTCTGCGCGCAGCGGAAATCACCGGCATCGGCGTGCGTATTGGTCTGGAATTTCATCTGCCTTTTTACGGGCGCTTCATCAGTCTGTTCTGGATTCCTCGTGGTTTCAGCTCCAACGAGGATTTTCTGGAGTTTTTGCACAGCCCCAAGGTTGCCGAACTCATGAAGCGGGGCCGCGAGGTGCTGCGCTGGCGTCGTGAACGCGTGCTCGAAAGCCTTGCGCTCTGGAACGAGATCCAGCGCCCGCAGCTTGAAGCCCAGTGGGGAGTGCCTGTGCCGGAACTGACCGGCGAGGGTTTTTCGCGGCATGTGGGCCGGGGGCAGGCCTCTGGACTGCATCTTGCCGAGGCGCTGCATGCGCATGTGCAGCCCTCGCTGCGTGAACGCGCAGCCCTGTTGCTTGAGAGCGATAGTGAAGAGGCCAGGGCCGAACTGGTTTTTCTGGACAACCTGAGCGCTGAATACATCGCCGACCACTGGCTTTCGCCCCAGGAACACCCGGAAATGCCCGACCTCAACAAACCCTGCGCGCACGGCGACCTGCCGCCGCTCATGCAACTCTCTGTGGGCGACATTACCCGCGAGCTTTCGGAACTGAACCCCGGCTACCGCCTTGTGCTGACCACCAAGGGGCTGAGCGTGGAAGACGTGGCGGAACTTTTGTGGGACAGCCGGGGCAGCATCAGCCATCTGGAAATTTTCAACATGCGCGGCTGGATGGAAGGCAAGCACTCCTGCCTCAAGGCCATCAGCGAGTTGCAGCAGGCCCTCAATGAAGGGCTTGGCCCGCGTGTGAAACAGATGATCCGCACGATGGTGCGCCGTATGAGCACCCAGGATGAGGAGCGCGCGGCAAAGTTCCGCCATATTCTGCACAACGTGCCGAAATTGTGGGAGCACTATCGCAACAAGCCCCTTGGTTCACGCCTTGGTACAAGCTCGGTGAGCCGCGATTCCTATGGTATGGGGTTTGTGCTGCGCGAAACCCTGCCTGCCCGCAGCCGCAAATTTTATGCAAGGGATCAAAAACAGCCGGATATTCCCGTGTGCTCGCCGGTTGAAGAATGCGTGCGTTACAGCAAACCCCGCAATCCTTCGCCCTGGCAAAAGGCCTTGCGGCTGTTGCGTCATCTGCCGGGCTGCCGCCATCTGGGTATGGAACGCCAGTCTGTCTGGAAGACCGCCAGCGTGGACTTTCGCATCTGCACCAAGGGCAACGTGCTCAATCTTGGCGGTTTGAGCCTTGCCTGCGGCAACGGCCTTTTGGGCAAAGCCTGCGAAAAGGGCAGCAGCGAACCTCTGGGGCCAGCCTACTTTAACAGTTCTGTAAGCAATTGCCTCAAGGTGCTCATGGGCTTCTGCCCTGCGTTTTTTTCCTTTATGTATACGCAGAACTGGTGGTTCCTCGCCTGGTGCGGCACCTTTATCTGGTTTGGCATTACGGGATTCCGCAACGTGGTGCAGATGGTCATGGCTGCCAAGGGGGCAACGCGTTCCACGCTCATTCACTGGAAAGATCAGGTCAACGTGAGCCGCTTGTGCGATTCGCTCATGTTCACGGGTTTTTCAGTGCTGCTGCTTGAAATGCTGGTGCGTGTGCTGCTGCTCGACAAAACACTCGGCATTACAGCAGCCCAGAACCCCTGGATGGTCTTTGGCGTGCTCAGCCTTGTTAACGGCATCTATTTGTGCGCGCACAATGTGTTTCGCGGCTTTCCCAAAGAGGCATCCATCGGCAATCTGTTTCGCAGCCTTCTGGCCATCCCGGTGTCGTCGCTGTACAACTGGGTGCTGTATCAGGTGGCCTTTCTGCTGGGAGTGGATAATCCGGCCATGTATCTTGTGCCGAGCGCCGCGGTTATTTCCAAGATGGCCTCGGATTCGGTTGCCGCTCTCATTGAGGGTTATGCCGACAGCCAGGTGAACCTGCGCATGCGCAGATGGGATTATCGCAGCAAGCTTGCCAATGTTTTTGACTGCTACACGCGCCTGGAATTGCTGTTTCCTGACGAAGACGCTCTTATCAAACTGGCAAAATCCGGCGGCTTGCAGGGCAGCGGCGGGGTGATGGGCAAGGAGCTTGAACGGGCTTTCATCATTAACGCCCTTGACCTCATGTATATATGGTTCTATCAGCCCCGCGCGCAGGATGCCTTCCGGCAGATTGCCAGGGCCATGCCCGAGGCTGACCGCAACGTGCTTGCGCGGGCGCAGCTTGTGCTGACGCGTGAGCGCGAGGTCAGCCAGATGCTGGTGGACGGATTGCTTGGGCGTAATTTCTCCCGGCCACTGGCTTTTTATCTCGATAAGCGTAAAGAATATCTGAGGCGGCTAAGCCGTCTGTGTCGCCCCGGAAAAATGCGGGAACCGGGAACGTTCTAAGCCATTGCGGTTGCAGTTGGCGCCAGGAAGCCAGATATAGGCCAAACGGCAGCAAGAGAACAGATGATGCCTGCTGCGCAGGCATCATCTGAATAAATCATACAGCGGGCGCGGGCAGTTGCCTTTGCGCCGGGCACAAGGCGCTCCTGCCTGACAGGCAGCGCCAGCACACACCGGAAGTATGGGAACGACGCGGTTCCCGTCTTCAAACCACCGTTGCAGGTTCACCTGCTCCGGTGGTTTTTTTGTTGTTGCGGCAAAAGTACAATGCAAAACGGTTAGTCATCTGTTTTTTCACGGTTTTATTTTAAGCGGGTGCATTGTGTGGTCAATCAATCAAAGGTGTGCTTGTGCAAAAAATAATTTTACACTCTAGTTGCTTGTGCAAAAAAGAACTTTTGAATGTGAAACTAAAAGGAAAAAAAGAACTAACTAAATGCTTTGTTATGCTTGCATTGGCTTTTTATATGGTATATTTTTCCCCACAGGAGTCTTTCATACTTACGACAGAGCATTTCACACTGATATCGTTCTGTATAACAAAAGGAGTTACGAATGAGTACGGATCTTAAGAGCATGCATATGGGTCAGATCACCTCGTTCTTTATCCCCAACGTCACCCTGGTGGGCGAGGGATGTTCCAAAGAGATTCCTGCTCGATTGAAGAGCATCAATGGTGCGAAGCCGCTGGTTGTAACTGACCAGGGTATCGTTAATGCCGGTATCCTTAAAGTGATCACCGACATCCTTGATGCCGCCAAGATGAAGTATGCCATATACGATAAGACCATCCCGAACCCCACGGACAAAAACGTTGCAGAAGCTTTTGACCTGTACAAAAAGGAAAAGTGCGACAGCATCGTTACCCTTGGTGGCGGCAGCTCGCATGACTGCGGCAAGGGCGTAGGCTTTTTGGCTGGCAACGGTGGCAAAATTCATGACTATGAGGGCGTGGACAAGTCCAAAAAGCCCTTCCCTCCGTATGTTGCTGTTAATACCACCGCTGGCACCGCCTCTGAAATGACGCGTTTCTGCATCATCACCGATACCTCCCGCAAGGTGAAAATGGCCATTGTTGACTGGCGCTGTACCCCCAGCGTGGCCATTGACGATCCCGTTCTGATGATGGGCATGCCCCCGGCCCTGACCGCGGCCACCGGCATGGACGCCCTGACCCACGCTGTGGAAGCCTATGTTTCCACCGCTGCCACGCCCATGACCGATGCCTGCGCTGAAAAGGCCATGGAATACATCAACCGTTACCTGCGCCGCGCCGTTGCCAACGGCCGGGACAAGGAAGCCCGCGAAGGCATGTGCTATGCCCAGTATCTGGCTGGTATGGCTTTCAACAACGCCAGCCTCGGCCACGTGCACGCCATGGCTCACCAGCTTGGCGGTTTCTATGACCTGCCCCACGGCGAATGCAACGCCATCCTGTTGCCCCATGTGTGCGAATACAACCGTATCTCCAGCCGCCGCCGCTTTGGCCGCATTGCCCAGCTCCTGGGCGAACTCACCCAGGGCATCAGCGCTGACGAAGCCTCGCGCAAAGCCATCACCGCCATCAACATCCTGTCCAAGGACGTGGGTATCCCTGATGGCCTGATCGCCCTTGGCAAGAAGTACGGCAAGGAAGTACGCGAAGCCGATATCCCCACCATGACCGCCAACGCCCAGAAGGACGCCTGCGGCCTTACCAACCCCCGCTCCATGACGGATGCGGCTGTGGCGGCTATCTACAAGGCGGCCCTGTAATACAGTGTCCTCCAGAATGTAGGCCGTTTGCCTGATGCCCCCGGTGGGGCAGGCCATTGGCAGACATCGTGGTATGAAAAACGGCGCGGGCTTTCCGCGCCGTTTTTCTTGCTTTGCGTTGTGGTTTACGCCCCTCAGCACCCAGTGCCTGACAGCAGTATGAAATGAAAAAACGATGTGGCTTTGCTCCACGCAAAAAGCGGCATGGAAACCATGCCGCTTTTTGCGTGGTAAGGCAGCCCATGCCCGAGGGGCGGTGGCTCAGGGGCGGATGACTTTGTCCGCCAGATCAAGGCTGGTGACAATATCGAGCATATTTGAGGTATCGCCCACTTGCTTGGCTTCCAGCAGGCCAAAGTGCGCAAGGCAGGTGCCGCACACAAGCACAGAAACGCCATCGGCTGCCATCTTTTCCAGGGCATCCAGCGCAGGGCCAGGCTGGGATGCCAGCTTGACACCGCCGTTGATCAGCACAATGCGCCACAGGCGAGGGCCAAGTTCCGGCAGGGTTGCCACAAAATTGCCCATAAGTTTTGCGCCCAGCCCATCGTCGCCACGGCCAATGGTCTCAGTGGTGATGAGCACCAGCGTCTTGTTGGTTTCGCCCAGAGGGCGGGATGCTTCCGCAGCCTGCTGAGGGGCGGATGCCGCAGATTCACCAGCACTTGCCGTGATGCGCCAGCAGTCGGGGCCTTCCTGGCTGGCGGCAACAGTAAAGCCGCGACCCTCCAGAAAACGTCGCACGTTTTCCCGCGCGGGCTCATTATCTACCAGTACTTCAAGGGCATTTGTTCCTGCTGCCAGGGCATCGCGGGTGCGCATGACGGGCTGGGGGCAGGCCAGCCCTCTGCAATCTAATTGTTCCATGAATATTCTCCTGTTCATGATATACGAGATTTACAACTATTAGGGGTAAGGGTAGTTAGAAAAAAGCCGATAAGCAAGATAAACTAAGGTAGGCATATATGGGCATTGCGCTTCAGGTAGTAATCATTGCCGCTTTGGGCGGTTTGGCCGTTTTTGGCGGTATACAGGGTATGAGCTGGCTGGTAGTCGGCATTATTTTTGTCTGCGCCGGTGCAAACATCTGGCTCTGGCTGAGTGGGCGTTCCCGCGCTGCCCGTCTGGCGCAGTATCTCGACGCTCAGGCTTCAGCGCCTGCGGCTGATGGCGATGTGGAACAGCGGGCCATGCAGTGCATTGAAAGCCTGCGCGAAACGCTGAAGACCAAGGCGGACGCTCAGGTTGTGGAATCCTTGCAGGCGCAGAACAGCGAACTTGCCAAGCAGCTCAAGGAGTCTGAGGAACTTGTCGTAACTTTGCGCAAACGGCGTGAAAAGGGCATTATTGCCCTGCACAAGGCCCATTCGGTGTGCACCAGACTTTCTGGCGACATGCGCAAGCTTGCCAGCCTCATTACGGACGTAAATGGCGGCGTTGCCGTGCAGCGCGACAGACTTGTGGAAACAGGCGCGGCTATGGAGCGCGTGGCCGATTCTGCCAGTCAGGCCTCCCTGCGTGTGCGTGAACTCTCGGAAAACGCCCAGAATTCAAGCGCCAGCGCCGCCACGGGCGAACAGGAAGTGGAAGGCGCAGTTGGCTCCATTGACAGTGTGCGCGACACCATCGTGCAACTCAAGGAAGCCATGGCCGGGCTGGGCGAAAAAGCCAGCAATATCGGTCAGGTCATGAGCGTCATCAACGAAGTGGCAGATCAGACCAATCTGCTGGCCCTCAACGCCGCCATTGAAGCGGCGCGCGCTGGCGAGGCCGGGCGCGGATTTGCCGTGGTGGCCGACGAGGTGCGCAAGCTGGCTGAAAAAACCATGGGCGCCACCAAGGAAGTCGAGGAGGCCGTAAAGGCCATTCAGGATGAAACCCGGCGCAATGTGCTGACTGTGGACAAGGCCGCGCAACTGAGCGTGGACGCGGCAGACAAGGCCACCAATGCCGGTGATGTGATGCGTGCTATTCTGCAGAGCATGGCGGATACCGCCGGGCACCTCGCCAGCATCGCTGCCGGTGCCGCTGAGCAGTCCGAGCAGAGCACTGGAACCAGCGGCGCGCTGGAAGAAGTCCGAGAGGTGGCAGAAAGCACCTCCAAAAACATGGAGATGTTTACGGCCTCGCTGCTGACCTTCCAGAGCGGCATGGAAGAGCTGGATATGATCGTCAACGCGCTTGTTGCAGGCGATTTTGACCAGGCCCTCTCCGACAAGTTTGTGGAGTGGACGCCCAAGCTTGAGCTGCACGTCCCCCTGGTGGACAGAGAACACAAACTGCTGGTGGAGTATATCAACGAACTGCATCAGGCCATGACGCATAACAAGCCCGTGTCTGAAATGATCGGTGTGCTCAAAAAACTGCGCGATTACACGGCCACCCATTTTGGCGATGAAGAAAAACTGTTCAATGTCCCCGCCTACAAGGCCGCAGCGGAACACATGAAGATCCATAAAAAGTTTGTTGCCAAGCTGGATGAAGTGGAAGAGCAGTTGCGTATGGGCACCGCCACCGTGAGCATGGATTTGCTGACCTTTCTCAAGGATTGGCTGGTACAGCACATCATGGGCACTGACCCCACCTATCTGCCCTACCTCAAGCCCGAGGACAAGGAACCAGCGTAAAACCGTCAGTCATGAAAATCGAAGATGTTTTGTGCAAGCAAAGAAGCCCCTTTCGGGGCTTCTTTGCTTGTGTGCAGGGCTTGCAGAAAAAGGGGCCGTCACGCCCGGGCTTGCGTGATGGCCCCTGTGCGCAGATGGCGCGTCAGACTACTATCTGTTGTTGCCCAGTTTCACTGGGGCTTACTGCCATCGTTTGATGCTGGGATAAAATTTCAGGGCAGGACTGCGAAAGGGCCTTCCCTCATGAATATCCAGATGCTCGTCTGTCCTATGCGGGCCAGCTGCCCTCGCGCAGCCTGCGCATGCCTTCCTCTCCCACATAGCGGCGCAACTGTTTGTCGGGCGCGTTGAGCAGATCCACCACCAGCAGGGCATCAAGGGTGCCAAAGGTTCTGTCTTCGTGAAAGGCGGCAATGCGCCCGCCCAGTTGCAGGTAGTGTTTAAAAAGTATGGGCAGGGTGCGCCCCCCCTCCATCTGCCGCACCAGCGCGTTGACGGACTTGTAATCAAGGTGCTGGGCAAAGGGCAGTTCTTCGCGCAGTTTGCGGGGCTGTTTGCCACGTACCATGCTTGCCAGGGGGGTATCCCAATGGCGCAGGCGCAGGTGCCGCCAGAGCAGGTCTACCGATTGCGGGCGATAGTTGAGGCCAATGCTGGCAGGGCCAAAAAGAGTACGCACGCCATTGCGCAGGGCCATCTGCCCAATGCCCTTCCACAGCAGAAGCAGGGGCGTGTAATCGCGCTGGTATTCGGGGCAGACAAAGGCGCGCCCCAGTTCCAGTGCATTTCCGCACTGGCGGAAAAATTCCGGCTCGTATTCAAAGAGCGAGGCAGTATAGAGGCGCTTTTTGTCATACTGCCAGGTTCCTTCTGGTCGCACCACGCGTGCCCGGTATGAACCGGCAATGTTTTTGCCTTCTTCGTCCATGAGCAGAAGGTGTGAATACAGGGGGTCGTAGCGGTCGGTATCCCGCGCCTGTCCCGATCCTTCACCCAGCGCGCGGAAGGCTTCTTCGCGCCTTCTGGTCAGTTCGTCCAGCAGCAGGGGCGATTCGTCGCCCTCAAGCAGATAGACGCAGTAGCGGCCTTCGCGGGCCAGCATGCGGTTTTCCGGCAGGGCGGCAAGGCTGACCATTATATCCATCTTGGCCGCGGCAGGGGCCAGGGGCTGGCAGTTGGCTGCGTGCCCGGCTGCGCCGTGTTCAGAGCCTAGGGCAGAACGGCAAAGCCCCAGACAGTGGGTGCGCTGCTCATGGTTCAGCCCCGTCAGAATTTCTGCGGGGATGGCCTCGCCCACGATCATGCGGGCAGTGCTTCCCCGTTGTTTGAACAAGGTATTGGGCAACAGGGCCTCGCCCACGTTCTCCTTGAGCGCTGTTGCGGCGATAAAGAGGGGATTCTGCCGTACGGACATATGCAGGGGGACAAAATTCAGGCCGGGGATATCGGCATTGCGACCGCCAAGCCTGCTGAGCAGGCGTGACCATGGCTGTTCCGCAATGCCGCGTCCAAATTGCCAGCGGGCCACGCTCCCGGAAGGGAAAATACCCAGTGCTCCGCCCGATCGCAGGTGGGTCATGGCAGTGCGCAGCACCGCGGCGTTGGCGGCTGCGCCGCCAGAAAGATTCAGGGGCAGCAGCATGGGGGCAAGCTGCGCCAGTTGGGGAATGCGCAGCAAGGCATCGCTGGCAAGAATTTTGAGATCGGGACGTGCCTTGCCGCAGAGGGCTGCAAGCATCAACCCTTCAAGCGCGCCGGAGGGATGGTTGGCAAAAAGCACCACCGGCCCTCGGGCAGGGATGCGCTCCAGATCGCCGCGCAGGCATTCCGTATGCACATCCAGCGCGGTGAGGCAGGCGGTGGCAAAGGTTTGAGGATCGCCGCACTGGGGCAGTGTGTCGGCCATCTTTTCCAACCGGGCAAAACCCGAAAGCTGACGGGCCAGGGCGCGGGCCAGCCGCCCGACGCTTCTGACCAGCGGGCGGCCAGGTGCAAGGGGTAAAATATCAGCATTGCCGGGCATGGGGATTCTCCTGTGCTTGGGCTGGGCATGCGCGTGGGCGCATGCTCGGCTGGTTCCGTTTTCTGCGTCTTGTGGTGCGCCGGTCCGGGCGATGGTAAAATTCGGGAGCCTAGCAGTATTCGGCGCACACTTCCTGAGGAAGCGGCGTTGCCTTCATCTGGATCATGTTTGTGCGCAGGTCGTTTTCAATGTTCTGCTGGCATTCGCAGCAACGTGTCGCCCCTGGGGCGGCCATAAGGCGGGCAATGGGGATCTCCTCGCCGCATTCTTCGCAGCGGCGGGGGCCGCCGTGCCGCAGGAGCGCCACAAGGCTCTGGAGTTCACGGATGCGTTGGGAACTGCGGCGGGCGCTGCAATGGGCTATGTGGGCCGCCTCAAGATGGCTGGCCGCGTCCAGTTCGTCCGCGCAGTGCTGGGCCTGAAAAACATCGCGCAGCAGGGTGAGACGGTGCATTTCTTCGTTCAGTTCGCCCTGAAGACGCTGCAAAGTGTGCAAATTGTCCATGTCTGCCTCCTTCGGAGAATTTCCGATGGTTGAACTGTTGCTCTTTGGGCATCATGAGTGTGCTGGTTTGCGTTATGGTGACGCCCATGTGAATTTGTGCGTCATGTTAGCGGCAAAGTGGTGGAGGCGGAGTCTGTGCTTTCTGAACAGGCTTCACTCAGGGGAAGATTTGTTGACAGGGGGGTGTTTGTGCAATAATTTTCTCATGCGTATAATTTATCATCATGATGTAGCCAGGGAGGAAGTTGTGTCCGAATATAGAAAGCCCTCAACGTTAGAGCGGTTTATCCCTATTGTGGACTTTCTGGGCGCTTTTTTGGGTGCTGACTGTGAAGTCGTGCTGCACGATGCCACCAGGCCGGACAGCTCTGTACTTGCGATAGCCAACAGCCATATAAGCGGACGCCGCGTGGGATCGCCCATTACGGATATGGCGTTACGCCTTATCAAGGACGGCACCTGGATGACCGCGCCTTTTATTACGGGCTATAAAACGCAGAGCAAGGACGGTCGTCAGCTTCATTCGGCAACGTATTTTATCCGTGAAGACGATGGTTCATTGGCTGGGATGTTATGCCTCAACATGGATGCGGTCCCGCTGATTGAGGCGCGCGATCTGCTTGATCGCTTCATATCGCGGGCGCGAATGGAAAAGCCCAGGTCGGACGCTGAAAATGGACATCCTCTTGAAACATTTGCTGAATCGCTGGAAGACCTGACCAGCAGCATTATCCAGCAGGCGGTGAATGGCGCGGATATCCCGCCGGATCGCATGACGGCAGATGAAAAAATAGCTATTGTACGCACCCTTAACGAAAAGGGCGTGTTTTTGCTTAAAGGCGCTGTGGCGGTTGTGGCGCGCCATCTGGCAGCGTCAGAGGCCACCGTTTACAGGTATTTGCAGCGGGTTTCTTCCTGAGGGTGTTTTCTGCGGTATGATTTTTTTCTATCACATTGACAAAAAATTATTATCAAGATAATTTTATTTCACTGCGATAGCTGTGCTTGCAGGGCGTATGGTCTCCTTAACGGGGCAGCGCAAAACATCTTGTTTTAACAACTTGTTAAGGAGAATCCGTCAAATGTCTCAGCGTATTGCAACGGAAAAGGCCCCAGCAGCCATTGGCCCGTACTCTCAGGGGATGGTCTGCGGCACCCTTCTTTTTACATCCGGCCAGATACCCGTTGAGCCTTCCACCAAGGCTGTGCCCGATGATGTGGCTGCCCAGGCCCGTCAGTCGCTGGAAAACGTCAAGGCTGTTGTAGAAGCTGGCGGCAGCAGCATGGACCGCGTGGTAAAAACTACGGTGTTTCTGGCTGACATGGGTGATTTCGCCGCTGTAAACCAGGTGTACTCCACCTATTTTGCAGAGCCTTTTCCTGCCCGGAGTTGCGTACAGGTAGCGGCCTTGCCTCTTGGAGTAAAGGTCGAGATTGAAGCAGTCGCCGTCCTGTAGACGTAAGTGGGCTTAGCTGTCTGAGCATCGGCGGCATGGGGCCGCTGAACGGTACTTCATCGTCAGGAGACACCACATGTCCAAGAGCAAGAACGAATTCGGCCTTATCCTCAAGCTGCTGGCAGGCATTGTCATTGGCGCACTGATCGGTTTTGCGGCCAATGAAAATGTCATGCAGGTTGTAATGTCTCTCAAGTATGTTCTGGGCCAGATAATCTTTTACACCGTGCCGCTCGTTATCATTGCGTTTATTGCGCCTGCCATTACCCGGCTTGGACAGAACGCCAGCCGCATGTTGATTGCGGCGCTGGTCATTGCTTACATTTCTTCAGTAGGCGCGGCCACCATGTCTTGCCTCGCCGGATACGCCATCATCCCCCATCTGTCCGTTCCCACGGCGGTGGCTGCCCTGCATCCTCTGCCTGATGTGCTCTTCAAGCTGGATATCCCCCCGGTCATGCCGGTCATGACAGCCTTGGTAACGGCTGTTCTTATTGGCATAGCGTCGCTGTGGACGCGAGCTGAAATCATGGTGCGCCTGCTGGACGAGCTGGAAGCTATCATGCTCAAGATCGTGAGCAACGTGGTTATTCCCCTGTTGCCGCTCTTTATTGCCGCCACCTTTGCCGGGCTTGCCTACGAAGGCAGCCTCACGCGGCAGCTTCCCGTATTCTTGAAAGTTATCATTCTCGTGTTGCTCGGGCACTACATCTGGCTTGCCGTGCTGTACTCCATTGCCGGTATTGTGTCTGGTCGCAATCCCCTTGAGGTGCTGCGCCACTATGGCCCTGCCTACCTTACTGCTGTTGGCACCATGTCCAGCGCGGCCACGCTGCCGGTTTCCCTTTCCTGCGCATCGCGATCTTCCGTGCTTTCCAAAGAAATGGTGGAGTTCGCCGTGCCCCTTGGGGCGACAATCCATCTCTGCGGCTCTGTGTTGACGGAAACTTTTTTTGCCATGACCATTTCCATGTTGCTGTATGGCTATTTGCCCAGCCCGGCGACAATGGCGGTATTCATTGCCCTGTTTGGGGTGTTTGCCATCGGCGCTCCGGGCGTGCCTGGCGGTACAGTAATGGCTTCTCTTGGCATTGTGGTGAGCGTGCTTGGTTTTGATCCTGCCGGGGTGGCCTTGCTGCTGGCCATATTTGCCCTGCAGGACAGCTTTGGCACAGCCTGCAACGTTACCGGCGATGGCGCAATGGCCCTGATGCTGGAAGGTCTTTTCAACCGGTCAAAAGGCAAGGTCAGCCAAGCCTGAAAATTATGAATATAACAACCCCCTGCAATAAATGCGAGGAAGTATACATGCCCAATTCCCAGTGGCCCAGTTTTATTGAACTGCTGCATAAGGAAGTAGTGCCCGCTCTAGGCTGCACTGAGCCAGTAGCTGTGGCGCTGGCGGCTGCCCATGCCGTTGAGGCTCTGGGTTGCCAGCCCGAGAACATAAAGGTGCTCGTTAGCGGTAATTTGCTGAAAAACGGCATGGGCGTTGGCGTGCCGGGCACAGGCTCTACGGGCATGAATATTGCCGCTGCTGTTGGGGCGATTGGCGGAAAGGCAGCGCGCGGGCTTGAAGTGCTGGCGGAGCTTACGCCCGAACAGGCCGAAGCTGGCCGCAATATGGTCGAAGCCGGCCGCGTCCATGTGGGCATTGCCGAAGGCTCGCCCCTGCTGTACGCGGAAGTTCTCGTGGAAGGCGGGGGGCATACAGGCCGGGCTGTGCTTGAGCATGAGCACACCAACATTGTGCGTATTGAGCGCGATGGAAAGGTGCTGTTCAGCCGCGAGCAGCCAGATGACGCAACCACTGCAAAAAGTGAAGAATGGCCGCTGTCCATTGCCGCCATTCATGAGTTTGCCACGCAGGCGCCTTTTGAAGACATCAGCTTTATTCTTGAAGCCGCGAGGCTCAACGAAGCGGTGGCTCTGGAAGGCCTGGCCCGGGAATACGGCCTGCAGGTAGGACGCACCATTGATGGCAATATCCGCAAACGTCTTATGTCCGACGATGTGACCACCCTGGCGGTCAAACTGACGGCTGCCGCTTCCGATGCGCGCATGGACGGCGTGATGATGCCTGTGATGAGCAATTCCGGCAGCGGGAATCAGGGCATAACCTGCACCATGCCGGTGGTGGCCTTTGCCATGCGGCTGGAAGCAGGGGACGAGGCCCTGGCAAGGGCACTGATCATGAGCCACCTTACCTCAATTCACGTCAAGCATCGTCTGGGGCGGCTATCGGCTTTATGCGGCGCTACGGTTGCCAGCATGGCCTCCGCCTGCGGTATTGTAATGCTGCTTGGCGGCGGGATAGAGCAGATTGACCGTACCATCCGCAATATGGTGGGCAACGTGGCGGGCATGATCTGCGATGGCGCCAAGACCGGTTGCGCCATGAAGGTCGCTTCGGCGGTGGGCGCGGGCGTGCAATCTGCCATGCTGGCTATGGATGGCATGGGCGTAACCCGCAATGAAGGCATTGTTGAAGACGATATTGAACAATGCATTGCCAATCTGGCCCGGCTGGGCTGCGACGGTATGGCTCAGGCCGACCGCGTGGTGCTGGACATCATGGTGGCGAAAAGCTGAGTTTGCTGTAGCGGCATTCCCTCAGTAGCAAAAGGCCAGAACTGAGCTGCAAGGGTCCCTTCCTGTCGTTGCCTTTACCAGTAATGGATAGGGTGCGTGGAAGGGGCCTTTTTTGTGATGCGGCAAATCCGCAATCTGTTCAATGAGTTCTGTCTGCGTTGCCTACTTCAGTACGCAAAAGCCCGCCCCGCAATGCGGGACGGGCTTTATATCAGGCTTTATCGGCGGATTGCCGCAGCGGCCTACTTGCCGCAGAAGGACAGAAAGTAGCTGTGCATGCGCGTGTCTGGCGTAAGCTCGGGGTGGAAGGACGTGGCCAGAATATTGTTCTGGCGCACGGCTACCGCCTGACCGTTAACCTCCGCCAGCACCTTTACGCCCGCGCCCACGCCGGTAATGACAGGAGCGCGAATGAAAACCGCCGGGAGGGGGTCTGCCCCGATCTCGGGTATGCTCAGATTGGTTTCAAAGCTGTCCACCTGCCTGCCAAAGGCGTTGCGGCGCACGGTGGCGTCAAGCACGCCGAGGCGTGGCTGGTCTGAGTTTTCAATGTCGCGGCACAGCAGTATAAGCCCGGCGCAACTGCCGTAAACGGGCATGCCGTCGAGTATGCGCTGGCGCAGGGGCTCAAGCATGTTCCATTCGTTAAGCAGTTTGCCGATGGTGGTGCTTTCGCCGCCGGGAATGATCAGGGCATCAATGCCCTCGATATCCTTGAGCTGGCGCACCTCGCGGGCCGTCGCGCCAAGGCTGGCAACAGCGGCCACATGCTCGCGAAAGGCTCCCTGAAGAGCCAGAACGCCTACGCAAAGCTGCGACATTACCAACCCCGTTCCTGCATGCGTTCGGCAGAAGGAATGGTGGAAATTTCAATGCCCACCATGGGTTCGCCCAGATCGCGGGAGATTTCGGCCAGCATGGCGAAATCGTTGTAGTTGGTCACGGCCTGCACAATGGCCTTGGCGCGCTTGGCCGGGTCGCCGGATTTGAAGATGCCGGAGCCAACGAACACGCCGTCGCAGCCGAGGTGCATCATCATGGCGGCGTCAGCGGGGGTGGCGATGCCGCCAGCGGCAAAGTTCACCACGGGCAGGCGGCCTTCCTTGCGAACGGCGTAGCACACTTCAAGAGGAGCGCCGATTTCTTTGGCGTAGTTGGCAACTTCGGCTTCGGGCAGGCTGCACAGCTTGCGCACGTCGTCCATAACCTGACGGCAGTGGCGCACGGCTTCAACCACGTTGCCGGTGCCGGGTTCGCCCTTGGTGCGGATCATGGCTGCACCTTCGGCGATGCGGCGCAGGGCTTCGCCCAGATTGCGGCAGCCGCACACGAAAGGCACGGTAAAATCGCGCTTGTCGATATGGTACTTGTCGTCAGCGGGGGTGAGCACTTCACTTTCGTCAATGTAGTCGGCGCCCATGGCCTCAAGGATGCGGGCTTCAACAAAATGGCCGATGCGGGCCTTGGCCATGACGGGAATGCTCACCACTTCCATGATGCGCTTGACGATGGTGGGATCGGCCATACGGGCCACGCCGCCTGCGGCGCGAATATCGGCAGGTACGCGTTCCAGGGCCATGACTGCGCAGGCTCCCGCTGCTTCGGCGATTTTAGCCTGTTCGGGAGTGGTGACGTCCATGATCACGCCGCCTTTGAGCATTTCAGCAAGGCCTGTCTTCAGGCGGATGGTGCCCTGTTCCATATCTTTCTACTCCTTCTGAGCCGGAGGCCGGCTGGTGATGATGTCTGCATGCCGCACATGCGGCGGCTTTGCTGGCGTGTATATATGTCAATAAGCCGCACCTGACAATATGATACCTGACATGCTCCGCAGCAGGACATCCCGCCGCAAAAAACTTCCGTCATCGGCCCATGCGGCTTGCGCTTCGGGCGTCCTCTGGCTATGCTTAAGGACTCAAAAGGAAGTATGATGACAGAAAGTTTCCCCATTCTTTTGCCATTGCTTCGCGGCCCACTGCCTTTGCACGCTTTTGAAGCGTCCGCTCAGTCCGGCCAGGCCTCTGCCGCCGGAAAAGGATCAGACCCACACTGGGCTGGCGCTTTGCGCCTGTGGCCCGGTCTGCCTGATGCGCCTGCCGAAGGTTTTTTTTGCCCGGATACCTATCCCTTTTCACCCCGCGAGGCCGTGGCCTGCCTTGGCGATCTGCAACAGATGGGCGATGCGGCCCTTTCTGGCCTGCCAGTAGGCGCTGCCGCCGCTGGCAATGTGCGCGCCGCGCGCCGCAGTTCAGAAATGGCCATGCTCTCCGGCCTTGAAAAATCTGATGGCGATGCCGCAGCCGCTCTGGCGGCAGAGGCGGCCCGCAAGTATCTGATTGCGCGCACTCAGGCGCAGAAGACCCTGCTCTGGGTCTGGCAGCAGGAGGAAAGCCTGGCTGATCTGGCGGATCTGACCGCGAGTTTTGCCCAAAATGCAGGCAGCCTGACAGCTTCTCTGGGTGTTGACCCAGATGACGACTTGGCCGGGCTGACGCCGGATGCGCTTACGGGCGATCTGGTGCGCCTTGGTTCGCCCATTGCTCTTGATACTGGTCTTGTGCCGCCGTGGCGGCTGGTAACGGCCAACGCGCTCTATTTTGTGCCGCCTCATGCGCCTATTATTATTGAAGGGGCCATGCGCGAGGACATGTTGGATATGCTGGATTTTGCCCCGGCTCCAGAGCATCAGGGCCTGCTGGGCGCGCCGGAATCGGCCCCCGCAGGCGTACCGCTGCCCGTGGTGGTAGAAGCCCGCGCCCCGGGCTGGAAACTGCTTGGGCATACCCGCCCCACAGGGCAGCCGCCGCTTGATGCCGAGCGGGTGTGGATCACCTGGAGGGCCGGATCATGAGCGGTCAGCAGGCGCAGCAGCTCACCGCGCAAGGTTTGTTCCCGCACGGCATTGCTGGCGTGATCTTTGACTGCGACGGCGTGATGATTGATTCGCGCACGGCAAACAACATCTATTACAACCGGGTGCTGGCCTGGTTTGGGCTGCCGCCCATGACGCCAGAACAGGAACACTACAGTTTTATGGCCACATCAGAGCAGGCGCTGCTGCATATTGTGCCGCCGCACCTGCACCACGAGATCGATTACGTCATAAGAAACGAGGTTGTTTACCGACGCGATATTACGCCCTTGCTGCGCTTACAGCCCGGTTTTATGAACTTTATCGGCAATCTGCGGAGCAGGGGGGTGCGCATGGCCGTGCACACCAACCGAAAGCTCGATGGAATACAAACGGTTCTGGACATTTTTTCCCTGCCCTCCTATTTTAATCCTGTGGTCGCGGCGGATACAGCCGCACCCAAGCCTTCGCCCGAGGGTACGCGGCACATATGCGCCGCGTGGCAATGCCCTCCGCAGCAGGTGCTTTTTGTTGGCGACAGCGAGCACGACAAGGAGGCAGCCCGGGGGGCGGGCGTGATATTTGCCGCATTTAATGGCGGCCCGTTACGGGGAGAGATTACGGCGGCGGATTATCCCGGTCTGCACACTGCGCTGGCCGCAGTGCTGCCGCCTGTTTCCGGCCTGTAAGGCTTGACCCCGTTGCGAATACAAAAGAAAGCCACGCTGGAGGGCGCATGATTGTTGTTGCCAATACCATGAGCGCTATTGCCCTGGTGCTCGGGTCTCTGCTTAGTCTTTATTTCTGGATTGTCATTATCGCGGCTGTGCTCACCTGGGTGCGCCCCGATCCGTATAATCCCATTGTGCGCACCCTGCGCGCACTTACCGAGCCGGTGTTTTACCGTGTGCGCAAGTGGTTGCCGTTTACCTATTCAAGCGGCATGGATTTTTCGCCCGTGGTGGTGCTGCTGGCCATTGAGCTGTTTAACCGGATTGTCATCACCTCGCTGGCCCAGTACGCGATGACGCTCCATTAAAAGAACTGGTGCCGCCGGAGGACTGATTTTTTACGCTGCTCCATGCGGATATCTGAGAATCCGCGCCAGGAGAATAAGCCCATACGACTTGCAGCCGCACTGCACAAAGCCACATCGGCGCAGCGGCACAGGCGGGCCGATCCCCTTGAGCAAAAGCCTCAGTTGATGCGCAGGCAACAGCCTATGAACATCTAACAATGGAGATTTCTTATGGATCAGCAAGAACTGGAACTGCTGGAAAAGTACGCTACCACTGATCCGGAGCTGAAATCCCTTTGGGAAGATCACGTGCTCTACGAAAAACAGGTGGAAAAGCTCGAAGGCAAGGCCTTCCGTTCGCCCACTGAAGAGCAGACGCTCAAGCAATTGAAAAAGCAGAAGCTCGAAGGAAAAACCCAGCTCATGGCCGTTCTTGATCGTCTGAAGAAACAAGGATAGCCGGGCTTTTTTTAAGGAGTCGGACATGGAATGTACTGGTGCGCAGATTCTCCTTGAGTCCATGAAGCGAGAGGGCGTGGATGTGCTGTTCGGTTATCCGGGCGGTGCGGTCATTGATATTTATGATGAACTACCGCGACATCCCGAGCTACGCCATGTGCTGGTACGGCACGAGCAAGGAGCTGTGCACGCGGCTGACGGCTATGCCCGTGCCTCGGGCAAGACCGGCGTATGCCTGGTCACCTCGGGGCCAGGAGCTACCAATACGGTCACGGGCATAGCCACAGCCTACTCCGATTCCATTCCTCTGGTGGTGTTTACCGGGCAGGTGCCCACCCAGCTGATCGGCAACGATGCCTTTCAGGAAGTGGACATCGTGGGTATTACCCGGCCCTGCACCAAACATAATTTTTTGGTCAAGGACATCACAAAACTGGCGTTGACCATCCGTCAGGCCTTTTACCTTGCACGTTCGGGCCGTCCCGGCCCGGTGCTGGTGGATCTGCCCAAGGACGTCATGCAGAAGCGGGCGGAATTTGTCTGGCCTGAAGACGTCTACATGCGCAGCTACAACCCCACCTACAAGCCCAACCTGAACCAGTTGCGCCGCTCGGTGGAAGAACTGGCAAAGGCAGAGCGCCCGGTGATTCTTGCGGGCGGCGGGGTTATTCTGTCTGATGGGGCAGAGGCCCTCACCGGCCTTGCGCGCAAGCTGAACATTCCCGTTACCTGCACCCTCATGGGGCTTGGGGCTTTTCCGGCCACCGACCCCCTGTGGCTGGGCATGGTGGGCATGCACGGCACCTATGCGGCCAACCTTGCCATCAACAACTGCGATGTGCTGATGTGCGTGGGCGCGCGCTTTGACGACCGCGTTACAGGCAGGCTGGCGGCCTTTGCGCCCAAGGCCCGCATTGTGCACATCGACATTGACCCCACGTCCATTCGCAAGAATGTGGAAGTGCATGTTCCTGTGGTTGGCGATTGCCGCCTGGCGCTGGAGGGTATTGCAGAAATCTGCGAGGCCAAGCTGGAAAACAAGGACTGGGCTGGCGAACATGCCGCCTGGATTGCCGCCGTGGCCGAATGGAAGGCGAGCAAACCCCTGTGTTACCAGTGCAACGGCAATATCAAGCCGCAGTCGGTCATTGAGGCCCTTTACGACATCACCGGCGGCGATGCCATCATCGCCACCGAGGTGGGCCAGCACCAGATGTGGGTGGCCCAGTTCTATTCGTTCACCAAGCCGCGCACCCTGCTGACCAGCGGGGGCCTCGGCACCATGGGCTACGGCTTTCCCGCTTCGGTGGGGGCGCAGTTTGCCTTTCCGGATAAAAAGGTCATTGCCGTGGCAGGCGACGCCTCGCTGCAGATGAATATTCAGGAGCTGGCAACCGTGGTGGCCAACAGGCTGCCCATCAAGGTCGTCATTCTGAACAACCGCTATCTGGGCATGGTGCGGCAGTGGCAGGAGCTCTTTTACAACAACAACTACAGTTCCACCAACATGGAAGCCCAGCCCGACTTTGTGAAGCTGGCCGAGGCCTACGGGGCCGAAGGCTATCGCATTGAAAAGGCTGAAGACATGCGGGCCGTGCTTGAAAAGGCCCTTGCTTCGCCCAACCCTGCCTTCATTGACGTGGTGGTAGAGCGCGAAGAAAACGTGTACCCCATCGTGCCCGCCGGTGCGGCGCTTGATGAAATGTTGCTGGTGTAAGGGAGATGGCTATGCAACGACATGTGCTTTCCGTGCTGGTGGAAAACGAACCCGGCGTGCTTTCCCGCGTGGCTGGCCTGTTCAGCGGGCGCGGCTTCAATATTCATTCGCTCAATGTGGCCCCGGCCCTGGAAGAGGGCGTTTCGCACATGACCATCACCACCGATGGCGACAGTCTTATTCTGGAGCAGATCATGAAGCAGCTCCACAAGATTGTTTCGGTCATCAAGGTGGTGGATTTTGCGGATATTCCCGCTGTGGCGCGTGAAATGATCTTTGTCAAAGTGCAGGCAGAAGGCCCCATGCGGGGCGAAATTCTGCGGACTGTTGAAATATTCCGCTGCAAGGTGGTTGATGTAAGCCCCAATGAGATGACCATTGAGGCCACTGGCGATCAGAACAAGCTGGACGCCATCATCAGCCTGCTGCAACGGTTTGGAATCAAGGAACTGGCGCGCACAGGCGCAGTTGCCATGCGTCGTTCCAAGAAAACGGATTAGGGTTCCGGGACGCGAAGTGCGGCCTTTTGCCGGGGTGTTTGGCACAAAGCACCCCGCAAGGCATGGCTGCCACACGCGTGAAGAATCCGGTCGCGCGGCATTGCGCCGCGAGATTACAGGAGCGTTAGCCCGTGAGCGTGTCAATGGCCCACAAGGTCTCCTTGACAACGCGCATGAGGTCGGGGTGGTGAGTATATCCATACAAACCAGCCCGGGTCATTGGCAAAGCGTCCCACAGGCGGCCTTGCCCGCCGTATCCAGTCGGCCCCCCTCTGTCCTTGCCGCAAGGGCGGCAAGGGATGTATTTTTTTGTCTAACCGTGAGTGATCTCAGAGGATGTTCAGATGAAAGTTTATTACGATCAGGATGCAGACCTTAATTGTTTGAAAAACAAGACCGTGGCCATCATCGGTTATGGCAGTCAGGGCCATGCCCATGCCCAGAATCTGCGTGATTCCGGCGTCAAGGTTGTGGTGGGTCAGCGCCCCGGCGGCGCCAACTACGAGTTGGCCAAGGAGCACGGCTTTACCCCCGTGTCTGCTGCCGAGGCCGCCGCTCAGGCCGACCTGATCATGATTCTGCTGCCTGACGAAGTGCAGGCCGCCGTGTACGAAAATGACGTGAAGCCCCACCTGACCAAGGGCAAGGCCCTGTTGTTCGCCCACGGCTTCAACATCCACTTCAGCCAGATCCAGCCGCCCAAGGATGTGGACGTGTTCCTCATCGCTCCCAAGGGCCCCGGCCATCTGGTGCGCCGCACCTTCACCGAAGGCGGCGGCGTGCCCTGCCTCGTGGCCATTCATCAGGACGCCACCGGCGAAGCCCTCAAGATTGCTCTGGCCTATGCCAAGGGCATCGGCGGCGCCCGCTCCGGCGTTATTGAAACCTCCTTCCGTGAAGAAACCGAAACCGACCTCTTCGGCGAACAGGCCGTTCTTTGCGGCGGCGTTTCCGCCCTCATCAAGGCCGGGTTTGAAACCCTGGTGGAAGCCGGTTATCAGCCCGAAATGGCTTACTTTGAATGCATGCACGAAATGAAGCTCATCGTTGACCTTATGTACGAGGGCGGCCTTTCCCGCATGCGTTACTCCATCAGCAATACCGCTGAATACGGCGATTACGTCACCGGCCCCCGCCTGATCACCGAAACGGTGAAAAAGGAAATGAAGGGCGTGCTCAAGGACATCCAGAGCGGCGTGTTTGCGCGTAACTTCATTCTTGAAGCCCGCGCCAAGTACCCCATGTTCCTCACCACCCGCCGCAACGAATCTGAACATCAGATCGAAAAGGTGGGCAAGGAACTGCGCGGCATGATGTCCTGGCTCAAGAAGGACAAGAAAGACTAGTTCCGCTGTTTCAAGCGCTGGCTGAAAGCGCTTTGTTGGGGCTTTTCGCGGTATTTCCGTGAGAGGCCCCAATTTTTATACCTGCTGAAAATCATAAAGCCGATTCCTTTCAAAGGGCCAGCCCGTAGAGGATTGGGACGCAGCCGACATTATTTCAGACAGGCAGGGGATGTTGTCATACTAAATTGATCAATTTTATCGACTTCTGCATGTTGCAAAAATAATTACTGTTTGCCACAATCAGGCCATACAGCTTGTATATAAAGTTGTTGTCTTCCATGCGCCGGAGCATCCTGCGGGCTGCATCGGTGTGCCGTATTTTACGGGCATGGCCTTTCCGCTTTTGGTTTTATCATGTGTGCATTGCTTCCCGCCTTTGCCTTGCGACCGCCCATTTATGCAGCCAGTTACGCTGGTATGACTTGCCCTGGCAATGTGCCCGCGCGGTACTTTTTTGCGCCCCGCGCCCGCTGCAACAGCGCGCGCCTGCGCAGGAGAGTTGACGCGGCTTTTCGGCGTGTCGGTTTGCACCTTGATTTTTCAGGAGATTAAGACGTGCTCAGAAATTTCAGCATCAGTCAGCGGATTATCTTTTTTGTCATCATCATGATCGCCCTGATTATTTCCATCGCGGGCCTGTCCGTGCGCATGACGGAAGGCGTCATTGCTGACGGCACGGCACTTGCCAAGGAAATGCTGCTCGACTCCCAAAGGGCGCGCATCAAGGATATCACTCATTCCCAGGCGCTTGGTCTGGCGGGCATGACGCAAGGCCAGCCCGAGGCCGAGCAGTTGCGCACCATCGCGCAGTATGTGGACAGCGCCCGGTTTGAGGATGACAGCTCCGGGTATTTTTATGTGTACAAGGGCACGGTCAGTGCTGCCCACCCCTTGCAGAAGCAACTGATCGGCAAGGATCTGGCTTCAACCGCCGACAGCAGGGGCGTTCACTATGTCAGTGAACTGTACAGGGCCGCGCAGCGCGGCGGCGGTTTTGTGGATTTTGTGTTTCCCAAGCCCGGCTCTGGCGACGTGTTCAAGCTGGGTTATGCGGAAGCTATCGCGGGCACGCCCTTCTGGATTGGCACGGGCGTGTATATCGACAATGTGGACAAGGCCGAAAGCCACCTCATCACCACCATGCGCTCCATCCTGCACAGCCAGCTGGCGATCTATGGCGGTGGTTTTCTGGCTATACTGCTTCTGGTGGTCTGCCCGCTTTCCTATGTCATGGTCGTGTCCATAACCCGACCGCTGGCGGGTATAACCCGGCATGCCCGCGCCGTGGCGCAGGGCAACCTTGATGAAGAATTTGAAACAACCGGGCGTGATGAAGTGGCGACCCTGCAACAGGCCTTGAGCGCAATGGTTGTGAAGCTCAAGGAATTTATCGGTCAGGCCGAGGAACAGAGCCGTCTTGCCGGCAAGGCCGCCAGTGAAGCCCAACAGGCGCAGGCGGAAGCTCTTGAAGCCGAACTCAAGGCAAAGGACAAAACCGCTGCCATGCTTCAGGCTGCGGAAAGGCTGGAGCAGGTTGCCCAGGCTGTAAGCACTGCCTCTACCCAGCTTTCGGCCCAGATAGAGCAGTCGGACAAAGGGGCCGTGCATTCTGCCCAGATGCTTGCAGAGGCCGCAACAGCCATGAACCAGATGAACGCCAGCGTACAGGAGGTGGCGCTCAGCGCCGCAACGGCATCCGATGCGGCCGGTCAGACGCGTGAGCGCGCCCTGAGCGGAGCGGGCATTGTGGAAAAGGCCGTGCAGAGCATTGGTCATGTTCACGAAGTCTCGTTGCGGCTCAGGGATGGCATGGCCGAACTTAACGACCATTCACAGGCCATTACGCGCATCATGGGTGTTATTTCCGATATCGCGGACCAAACCAACCTGCTTGCGCTCAATGCCGCCATTGAAGCTGCCCGCGCGGGCGACGCCGGGCGCGGTTTTGCCGTGGTGGCTGATGAAGTGCGCAAACTGGCGGAAAAAACCCTTGCCTCAACCCAGGATGTGGGCAACGCCATCAAGGCCATTCAGGAAAGTACGGCCAAGAACGTTTCGGATATGGACAGTGCTGTGGGACAGGTGGAGCAGGCCACGGATTTTGCCAATCAGTCGGGCAAGGCTCTGGAAGAAATTGTGGCTACCGTTGAGGCAACCGCCAGCCAGGTGAACGCCATTGCCGAGGCCAGCGGGCAGCAGTCTGCCGCCAGCGAAGAAATCAATCATTCAATTGACGACGCCACCCAGGTTGCCCACCAGACGGCTGAAGCCATGGACGAAGCCCAAAAGGCCGTGGCTGATCTGGCAGTTCAGGCCAGGGGGCTGGCCGAGTTGATTGTGGACATGAAAAATTAGGGGCGGTCTTTTTGCAACACTGCGGGGCCTCTGTGCGGTGCAAAGCCGTGCAGAGGCCCTTTTGCATTCAGGATGCAGAAGTATTCAGAATGGTTGTCCTCTCTGGTCACTCGGCGCTGGCGGCTATCTGCCCCTCTCAATGCAGCCATTCCGCCCAGGCGACCTTAAGCCGCGTCACGCAACCTGGTATGTCTTCAAGGCGAATTTTGCCAAATCCCAGAAACAGCGTGTCCGGCGGGCATTCGGCCTTGTCCTGCCAGAACTGCATGGTGGGGTAGACACGCACCCCCTGCTCCAGGGCTTTTTTTATAAGCAGATTCTGGTCTGTTCCGGCAGAAAAGCGCAAAAGAAAATACTGGCCGGTACCGTTGCCTGTAATGCGCAGGCCAGATCCCAGGCGGGAAAATTCCTGGATGAACAGCTCAAGGCGGTTTTTGAACACATGGCTCAGACGGCGGATGTGTCTGTCGTACTGGCCGGTTTCGAGCAGGCGGCCAATGATGTACTGGTTCAGTACGGGGACGGTGCTGTTGTATTCGTCAAACATTTCGTGGAAGGCGGCGGCAAGCTGCGGCGGCAAAATCATGTAACCCATACGGATGGAAGGGGATATGCCCTTGGAAAAAGTGCCAAGGTAGATGACCCGTGCTTCCGTATCTATGGATTGCAGCGAAGGAATGGGCTTGGAATAGTAGCGCATCTCGCTGTCAAAGTCGTCTTCAAGCACGTAGACGTTGTTGCTCTGCGCCCATCGCAGCAGGGCATGCCTGCGCCCGATGGGGAGCGTGACCCCTGTGGGGAACTGGTGGGACGGCGTGGTATAGATGGCAAAGGCCTGCGGCCTGTGGGGCAGGTCGGCCACTTTCAGGCCGCTATCGTCCACGGGTACGGTCTCAATGGGCAGGTGATTGTTGCGGAACACGGCGGCTGCCTTGTTGAAGCCGGGTTCTTCCATCAGGATTTTCTGCCCGCGCTGGGCTGCTATTTTGCACAGATATTCCAGAGACTGCTGCAAACCGCAGGTTATGACGATCTGGCCTTCCGTGCAGTTCACGCCGCGAATGCGCTTGAGGTAGGCCAGCAGGTTTCTGCGCAGGTAGGGTTCGCCCTGCATGACCTGCAAGGCAGAGATTTTTTCTTCTCTCTCCAGCATATCAAGGCATTCAAAGGTGTATTTTTTCCAGAGGCTTTTAGGAAAAAGATCAACCGTGTGGCTGCTGTTTGTCAGGTCGTAAATCAGAGGCTGCCCGTGCGCCAGCGTCTGTCTTTGCGCACATGTTTCAGGCTGCACGGGGTGCCCGGGTACTGCGGCTGTCACGCCAATGCTGGGAACATGCTGCACCACAAAGCCCACACCCCTTCGGGCGGCTATGTACCCCTCAGCCACCAGTTGACTATAGGCATTGTCCACAGTATTGCGGCTGACCCCCAGCATGGATGCCAGCATCCTGCTGCCGGTCAGAACCGTGCCTTCTGCAAGCGCGCCGCAGGCAATATCCTGCTTTAACTGGCTGTATATCTGCAAATACAGCGGCCCGGAGCCTTCCTTGCCCGTGCTGATCATGTCTGCCTCCAGGTGGCACCATAAAATATGTGTCATGTGGCACTTTTGATGGTGCCATGTCCACTGTATCAAAGGGGGCAGCAAACACAACAAAAGGATGGGAGGCTCCATGTCCACGCAAGGCGATACTGCGCCGCAGGGCGGAATGCGGCGGGGGAACGGCACAAGATACGTTCTGCTGGCGGTGCTGGCCGTGGCCTTTTTGGCCACCGGAGGCATATTTGTGCGGCAGAGCGGCCTGTCGCCCATAAATACGGGGATGTACCGCATGCTGTTTTCCATCCCGCTGCTCTGGCCCCTGGCCTACGGCAGACTTGGGCGGCTCAGCGGCAGGGATGTTGTCCTGCTGCTGTTATCCGGCCTGTTTCTGGCGGGCGACGTGGCCTTGTGGAACTCGGCATTCAGCTACACAACAGTTGCCAATGCCAACCTGCTCACCAACCTGACGCCGTTCACGGTCATTCCGGTTTCGTACTTCCTGTTTCACGAGCGGCTGCCAAGGCTGTTCATTCCCGGCGCGGCTGTTACCCTTGCCGGGGTGGTGCTATTGGTGGGGGGCAAGGCCAGCCCTGTGCCGGGCAACTATTTTGGCGATTTTCTGGCACTGGCTGCGGCCTTTTTTTACGCGGGATTTCTGCTCATTGCCTACCGCCTGCGCGACAGGATGGAGAGTAGCGTCATAATGCTTGGCAGTGCCGTTGGCGGACTCGTGGGCCTGTTTTTTGCCTCGTGGGCTGTGGAGGGTTTGCAGATTCCGCGAAGCTGGGACGATTTGTGGCCCATACTGGCTCTTACGCTCTGTGTACAGGTGATAGGGCACAACATGCTCACGCATTGTCAGGGCAAGCTCAGCGTCAACCTTTCTGCGGTGATCTGTCTTTGCCAGCCTGCCATTGCGGCTGTGTATTCGTGGACCATATTTTCAGAGAAATTGTCGGGTCTGGAAGTTCTGGGCATAGCGGTGGTGCTGGCGGGCGTCTATATTGTCAAAAGGCAGTACACGCCAAGCAGGGATAAAGCTGCCGGGGCAGGGCAAAAGGGCGCTGGCTGGCTGCCCCCTGTGATCGCCCGCTGGCTGGGCAGACGGTGCAAGCCTGCCGTGGCGGAAGAGCCGTAGACAAAAAATATTTCGGGCCGATGGGGCTGTTCCGGCAGAGATGCGCATTGCGCTGCTGGAACAGCCCCTTTCTTTGTGCTACTGCTGCATGCTGGACATAAGCTCCATGAGGTTTTGAGTTTGCCCCGCCAGTTCGGCCACGGCATCCGCAGCTTCGCGCATGGCGGCTGAGGTCTGGCGCGACATTTCGCTTATCTGCGTTATGGCTCGGCTTACTTCATCGCTGGCGGCAGACTGCTGCTCGCTGGCGGCGGCAATGGCATTGACCTGATCCGCCGTGCCCTCGACCGTGGCCACAATATCGCTCAGGGCCGCACCAGACTGGCTGGCATAGGTGTTGGCTTCTTCAATCTGCCGTGCGGCCTTGTCCACAGAATCCATGCTCTGGGTGGCGCTGGACTGGATGGCCTTGATGGCGTTGGCAACGTCATGGGTGGAGGCCATGGTTTTTTCCGCCAGTTTGCGCACTTCATCCGCCACCACGGCAAAGCCCCGCCCGGCATCGCCCGCGCGGGCAGCCTCAATGGCGGCATTAAGCGCCAGCAGGTTGGTCTGGTCGGCTATGTCTGAAATAACGCCCATGATGCGGTTGATGTTTTGCGTATGCTCGTGCAGTTGGGCCATGTCGCCCTTGAGCGTCATGGATGCCTGATGCACCTGATCAATGCTGCGCAGCGATCGCTTGACGATTTCTGAGCCGTTTTCCGCCTTGGCGCGGGTTTCTGTGGAGGCCTGAGAGGCAACGGACGCGTTGCGCGCCACTTCCTGCACTGTGGCATTCATCTGCTGCATGGCAGAAGCCGCCTCTCCCAGTCTGCCCGAGGTCTCTCGCGCGCCTTTATCTGACTGTTCGATCTGCGCGGCCAGGCGCGCTGTGGCCGCGCTCACTACCCGGGCCACCTCCTGAAGTCTGGCGGCGGCCATCCGCAGGGCTTCGCTTTTGTTTTGGGCTTCTATATTGGCGGCTTCCGTCTGGCGTAGGGCTTCTGTTGCCTTGGCTGACTGCTCTTGTGCCGCCAGCGATTCGCGCTGGGCTCTTTCAATGTGGGTTTTCAGCGCCTGCACCATGGAGACTATGGAAGCGTACACGCCAACACTGTCGCTATTCGCGTCGTGAATGTCGTAGTCTCCGGCAGCAACACGGCTGGCCACAGCCTGGAGTTCGCCGGGGTCTTTGCCAAGTTGATGCTTTATGGAACGCGAAAGTACAAGAGAAACGATGATGCTGAAAAATACGGCGGCAGCACTGAGCGCATATGCGCCTTTAACTGCGTTTTCGCCTGTGGCGACGGCCTCGGCAGACACCTGTTTACTGTCTGACTTGGTAAGTTCCATCAGCTCTTCATAGAGTGGCTCAAGGCTGTTAAATAGCGGTGTGTATTTTTTTTCAAATATACTTATTGCCTCGCCACGTTCTTCGCATTGCACAAATGCAAGAATTTCTTTGCGCACTGTGTTGAGCTTGCGTGAAATTGCATCAATTTTTTCTATCAGTTCCTTTGCCGCAACATGGTGCTGGTCTTCTGATTCACCCACAATGGTAAAATATCTGTCATGGTTTTCCCTGATTGAATCCATCGTGCTGGTGATGTTGGAGGAATAGCGTTCGATCTCTGTGGGCGATGTTTGTGAAATAAGCGCCAATACGTCAGAGCGGATAATCCAGAATTTCAGATGCATTTCCTGAAGTTCTATGAGAGATGGGAGCAAAGATGTATCTATTTCAATGAATCTTTTATTCATTGCAGAAATGTTTTTAATCGACATGCCACTCATCGCAAGCAGAACAAGTGTAATGAAAAAGAATGATAGTCCAAGTTTTACAATCAGTCGCATAGGTTTTCACCTCCTGGGTTTGTGCTACAGGCACTTGCGATGAATGTATAACTTATGCAAAGAACGTGCTAAATTTTTTCAGTAATATGAAGGACAAAATATACAACAAAGCGGTGGTTTTTCTGAACCACCGCTTTGTACGTGCCATGCAGTATATGGGGGACGCCGTAGCGGGTCGGGATCAATCGTGATTCATGGCTTCTGCCAATTGCATGAGGTTGCTGGCCTGGGCGGAAAGGTTGGTTATGGCCTCTGCCGCCTCGCTCATGGCTTTGGACGTTTGGCGCGCCATCTCGCTGATTTGCGTGATGGCGCCGCTAACTTCATCACTGGCGGCAGACTGCTGCTCGCTGGCGGCTGCAATGGCATTAACCTGATCGGCAGTGCTCTCGACCGTAGCAACAATGTCGGCCAGCGCCGCACCAGACTGGCTGGCATAGGTGTTGGCTTCTTCAATCTGTTTTGCCGCTCTGTCCACAGAATCCATGCTCTGGGCGGCGCTGGACTGGATAGCCTCAATGGCGCTGGCAACGTCATGGGTGGAGGCCATGGTTTTTTCCGCCAGCTTGCGCACTTCATCAGCAACCACGGCAAATCCCCGCCCGGCCTCTCCCGCGCGGGCGGCCTCAATGGCGGCATTGAGCGCCAGCAGGTTGGTCTGGTCGGCTATATCTGAAATAACACCCATGATGCGGTTGATGTTCTGCGTGTGCTCCCGCAGTAGAGCCATGTCGTCCTTGAGCGTCATGGACGCTTCATGCACCTGATCAATACTGTGCAGCGAACGCTTGACGATCTCTGCGCCATTTTCGGCTTTGGCGCGGGTTTCTGTGGAGGCCTGCGAGGCAATGGACGCGTTGCGCGCCACTTCCTGCACCGTTGCGTTCATCTGCTGCATGGCAGAAGCCGCCTCGCTCAGCCTGCCCGTTGTTTCTTGCGAACCTTTGTCCGACTGCTCGATTTGCGTGGCCAGGCGCGCGGTGGCTGTGCTTACTACATGCGTCACTTCCTGAAGTTTGGCGGCTGCTGCACGTAGAGTCTCACTCTTGTTTTGGGCTTCTATATTGGCGGCTTCCGTCTGGCGCAGGGCTTCTGTTGCCTTGGCTGACTGCTCTTGTGCCGCCAGAGATTCGCGCTGGGCTCTTTCAATGTGGGTTTTGAGCGCCTGCACCATGGCAATTATTGAGGCGTAGACGCCGCGCTTTGCAGTATCGTCGTCAAGGGCATAGTCCCCCTGGGCCACGCGCCTGGCTATGTTGTCCAGTTCTCCCGGGTCTTTGCCAAGCTGCCTATGGACCACCCTGAGCAGAAGCAGAATGACCGCCGTGCCAATAAGTACAGCAACCAGAGATAATCCTGATGAAAAAATAATTGATTGTTCGCTGACGCCGCTGGCGTTTGTAATGGCAATGTTTGCGCCTTCGTTGCTCAGGCTGACAATCTGTTCATAGAGGTCAGCCAGCCTGAGGAAGGGGCCTCGGCTGCTGGCAAGCAACTGGGCGGCTTCTTCATTTTTTCCGGCTCTGATAAAAGCAAGCAGGTCTTTGCGCATGGTTACAAATTGCCCTGATTGCGCTTCTATCTGGGCTGTTATGTCCATAATGGCCTGTTTACGGTCTGACGGCGGCATATTTTCAAGGGCGGCAGCAAAAGCCTTTTTACTGTCGCCTATGCGTCGCAGCAGCCCAGTCATATGCGCGCTGTAGTTCTCTATCTCCTTGGGGTCGTGCAGCGTTGTAATGGCTGAAAGATCCCCTCTGGAAGAAAACAGCAGGGCATAGGTGCTCTGGATGGATGTAGCCACAGGAATCCATGTGCTGCCTATGGATGCGATCTCGGCATTCATGCGGGTGAGATTCCTGATGGTCAGGCCGGACGTGATTAACATTATGATAATTATACTTCCGAAAGACAGAATCAGACGTGCTCTCAGGCTCATGGCAGACGATCTCCCAACAGGTGGTGTTGCATGCTATGCACAATGGCGGCTGGTCAAGTTCAAAAAATGATATGGGGCTTTTGTGGCAATGCATGTTGCATTGGGAACATCTCTGGCAGGTTTTATTGTTAAATTGATATTATCATCCTTGTTCATAAACAAAAAAGCCGACCCGGAGGTCGGCGTTTTTGCAACGAATGTTGCAGACATACAGGGATGCCCTGAAAAAACTACTGGGCGCGCATCTGCGCAATAAGGCCCGAAAGTCCGTTGGCCTGGGCCGCCAGATCTTCCACAGCCTCTGTGGCTGCACGCATGGCAGAGGCTGTTTGCCGGGACATGCCGTTGATCTGGTCAATGACGCTTGTCACCTGATCGCTGGCGGCAGACTGCTCCTCGCTGGCAGAAGAGATGGCGGTAACCTGATCAGAGGTGGACTCCACCATCACAACGATATCTGTCAGCGCCTGCCCGGATTGCTGGGCAAAATCATTGGCCTGCTCAATCTGAAGGGCAACGTTATCCACTGAATCCATGCTTTTTGCGGCACTTTCCTGAATGGCCGTGATGGCGTTGGCCACGTCATGTGTGGAAGCCATTGTTTTTTCCGCCAGCTTGCGCACCTCATCTGCTACCACGGCAAAACCGCGCCCGGCATCGCCCGCGCGGGCAGCTTCAATGGCGGCGTTGAGGGCAAGCAGGTTGGTTTGGTCGGCAATATCCGAAATAACATTCATGATGCGGTTGATGTTTTGCGTATGTTCCCGAAGCTGCGCCATATCGTTCTTGGTCGCCAGCGAAACATGGTGCACCTCGCTGATGCTGTGCAGGGAGCGCTTGACGATTTCAGCGCCTTGCTCGGCTTTCTGGCGCGTTTCCAGCGATGCGGCATTGGCGGCTGCGGCGTTCTGCGCCACCTGATGCACGGTTTTGTTCATCTGCTGAATGGCGTTGGCGGCTTCCGTCAGATGGAGCGATGTTTCGCATGCGCCCTTGTCAGACTGCTCAATGTGCGCGGCCAGTCGCGTTGAAGCATCGCTCACCACCTGCGCAACCTGTTGAAGACCCGCAGAAGCGACGCTCATTGCTTCGGCCTTGCGCTGCGCTTCAACTCCAGCCGCTTCCGCCTGCCGCAGTGCTTCTTCGGCTCGCTGGGCGCTTTGCCTTGCGTTTTCCGATTCCTGATGTGCCCTTGCCATATTTTCCTTAAGCGTCTGCGCCATGGAAACCATGTCCGCATACACGCCGGTTTTGGTGCCTCCATCGTCAATATCGTAATCGCCGTTGGCAACCCGGCGGGCTATGACGGCCAGTTCGCCGGGGTCCTTGCCCAGTTGCCGCCCCACAGAACGCGTGAGCATCCAGGTAATGCAGATGCTGATGACAACGGCTGCCAGAGTGATGGCAATGGACATGTTGCGGGTTTTTTGCCCTGCGTCGGTGGCGCTTTGGGCTGCAGCCTTGCTGCCCGTGACGTTCATGCGCACAACTTCGCCATAGGTTTCGCCAAGCTCCTGAAAAACAGGGCGGTATTTTTTGTCAAAGGCCACGTTTGCCACGCCGCGCCGACCGTCCAGCACCCCCTTGATGATGCCTTCGCGCGCCTTGCTTTCCTGCTGGGAAAGATCGGCAATGCGCGCCATAAGGGCCTTGCCTTGTTCGTTGTCCATGCCGGGGGTGGCGTTGCGCAGTTGCAGGTAGGCGGCCTGATCGCGCTGGATGGAGTCCATGGAATCCTGAAGATTCTTTTCGTATTTGCGAATTTCGTCGGCGTAGGTTTGCGACATTATTGACGCAAGATCGGCGCGGAGCGAATTGAGCTGCACATTCATGGACTGGATGGCAGTGACGGAAGGCAGCCATGCCTCGTCAATCTCGCGTACCTTGCCGTTCATTTCGCCCACGTTGTGCATGGTGACGGCAGAAGACACCAGGATGACTGCGATGAGACTGCCGAAAGAGAGCACAAGTTTTGCGCCTAGTTTCATGTGAGGCATCCTCCACGTTCAGCTGAAACTGCCCGTTTGCCTTGGGCAGCGCTGTTGACAGCATAGAGCAGATGAACTTGAACAAGTTTGTCTGGTTCGCGCGGATTCTACAAACCGCGCCACGAAATGCTCTGGTGGACCGCGGGGGGGCGGCCCAGAAACTGACAGTCTGGCGGAATGCTTGGATACGCCGTAATTCAAAAGTCCGATTGCCAAGCGTTGCCAGTAGGGGGGATGCAACGCCAAAGGGGGGAGCAATCAGATGCGGCATTGCGCGGCCTCAGGAACGAGCCGGGCAGAACCACTGTCTGAATTTACGGAGAACTGGAAAATAAGTTTATAGCAGAGGCAATATATCTGCGCAAGGTGGTCTGCTGCAATGGCTGGGCGTGATGCTTGCCCGCGCGGGCGCTCGACTATGGCTGGCTGACCAGCCAGCAGGCCGTGCTGTGCGCGCCGCTGGCGACTGCGGGCGGCATTTCTGCGGCGCAACGCGCAAGAGCTGACTTGCAGCGGGGGTGGAAGGGACAACCCGCAGGCATGTTGGCAAGGGATGGAACCGAGCCCGGTATGGTTGGCAGGCGTTCAAGGCCGCGTGAACGGGCGCTGGGCGCGGCGTGCAGCAATCCCTGCGTGTAAGGGTGGCGCGGGTCGGCGAACAGCTCCTGGGCCGGGGCGCATTCTACCAGACGCCCGGCGTACATAACGCCCACCGTATCCGCCATCTGGGCGGCTACACCGAGATCGTGGGTAATCAGCAGCACGGCCATGCGGCGCTCTCGGCATCGGGCAGCCAGCAGGCGCAGAATCTGGCCCTGAATCGTGGCGTCCAGAGCCGTTGTGGGTTCGTCAGCCAACAGCAGGGCTGGTCTGCACGACAAGGCCATGGCAATCATGACGCGCTGGCGCATGCCGCCCGAGAGCTGGTGCGGGTAATCGTCATAGCGGCTTTGCGGCGCGGGAATGCCCACTTCTGTCAGCAGCTCTATGGCAGCCTCGCGAGCCTCGGATCGGCCCATGCCCTGATGCAGCTTCAAGGGTTCCGCCACCTGATCGCCAATTTTGAGCACCGGGTTGAGGGAGGTCATGGGCTCCTGAAAGATCATGCCCACCTGGCGGCCGCGTACGGAGCGCATTTCTTTTTCTGAAAGCTCAAGCAGATTCTGACCGTGCAGCAGAATGCGCCCTTCAATCACCGCGTTGGGCGGGGTGAGTTGCAAAATGGCTTTGGCCGTGAGGCTTTTACCGCAGCCGGATTCACCAACGAGGCAAACTGTTTCACCCTCATGCAGGCAGAGGTTTACGCTGCGCACGGCGGGCAGCGGGCCGTCTGCGGTTGCAAAGGTCACAGAGAGGTTTTCCAGTTGCAGCAGGGGGCTGGAGGCTTGGGTAGAAGGCTTGTTCATGGGCAGAGCCTACCAGAAGGTGCTGACAAAAAAAAGCCTTGTGGGCTGGGGTGCTGAGGCAGAGGGGGAAAGGCAGAAATGCAGGAAAAGCAGAAAGGCAGGGAAAAAGGCAAAAGCAGGGGAGATGTTTTACGGCGGGGTGGGTGAGCCTGTCAGGCTGATTTACGCAAACCCGACTTTTACGCCCT